>CAMLOB010000474.1 GCA_946481475.1 uncultured Chlorobiota bacterium
GTTGCCGCCGAGCGGCACGAATTTTCCTCACCGGACGAAGCCGCAAGGACTATCAAGGAGAAGGCGACGGAGTTCGGGGCCGACATCGTCGGCATCTGCGAGATCGAGCCGAGCGATATTTACCGTGGCAGAGAGATCACCGAGAAGTACGCAATCGCCGTCGGACAGCGGATGCGATGGCGCGAGTTCCAGGTGGTCCCGTCAGTCGCCTCGGCGATCGAGTGCATGAGAATTTACTACACGCTGGGTGAGACGGTGATCCGGCTGGCCGACTGGATCAGGAGTCTCGGATGGGATTGCCGGGTGGAGCATCCGCTGGGGGACAGCGATCTGATGCATATCCCGATCGGACTGAAGGCCGGGTTCGGCGAACTGGGTCGCCACGGCTCGATCATCCACCCGGAACTCGGTCCCCTCTTCCGGATGGGGAGCGTCATCACCTCGATTCCAATGACCCTCGACAGTCCGGTCGACGCCGGCATCGCCGAGTTCTGCGACCGGTGCCGGGCCTGCCGGAAATTCTGTCCGGCAGAGGCGATTCCGGATGAACGTTCCCCCGAAGCCGGGAAGGATCATCTCGGGAACGACCGCTATTTGATCGATACCGGCCGCTGCTTCCCCTACTTCGCGCGGAACTACTACTGCTCGATCTGCCTGCCGGTCTGCGCCTATAACCACAAGGAGTGGGCGAAAGATTTTGAAGGATTCAAAACGAATCTCTTCCCGGAAGTGGTGATGGAAGAACCGCCGGAACGGTACGACGGAGTAAGCCGGGAAGAGAAACACCGGTATCGGAAGTCGGAGTAGCCCCCTCGGAGGAAATCTGACGGAGCGATACCGGCCTTCCGACGAACGGGCCACGTCGCGAGAACCTGAGGGCTGCTTGTGTCCGCCGCTACGGATAGGGCAAAAGGGCGCACCTGCCGAAGACTCTTCACCGATCGAAGCATCGGCAGACCTCATTCTCTCCCTATCTTTTACCTTCGTTCGATGCAGATATTCGGAAGTTATTCATCATCGTCCGTCCGGAATCGGGTTCCGGCGTTGTCGAGATATACAGACCCTTTGCGATGACTGATGCTATTGACGCCATGATCCTGGCCGCCGGACGGGGGACGCGCCTGCAACCGCTGACCGACCGGGTACCGAAGGCTCTTGTCGAGGTCGGCGGAGTGCCGATGCTGGAGCATGTCGCCCGCCGACTTGCCGACGCCGGGACGACACGTCTGATCGTCAACATCCATCATCTGGGTGAACAGGTCAGGGATTTTCTGAACAAGCGTGACTTTTTCGGACTGGAAGGCCTCATTTCCGATGAGGCAGAGGAGCTGCTCGACACCGGAGGAGGATTGCTGAAAGCCGCCCCGTTGTTCCGGAGAACCGCCCCCTTTTTCCTCCACAACGTCGATGTCCTCTGCAATGCGGACCTCAAGGCAATGTATAGCGCCGCTTCCGCGTCAGATGGACGGCTTGCAACGCTGGCGGTGATGGCGCGGGAGACGAACCGATACCTTCTCTTCGACGAAGAGGGGCTGTGCGGTCACGGAAACGAGGAACGGGGGACCGAGCTTCTGGCCCGTCCCACGGTCGGCCTAACCGAGCGACTCGGATTCGGGGGCATTCATGTGATTGATCCCCGTATCTTCAATCTGATTGAGGAACAAGGGATCTTCTCGATCATTCCCCTCTACATGAGGCTCGCTGGGGCCGGAGAAAGGATTCTTCCCTGGCGAATCGACGACGCAGACTGGATCGACATCGGAACACCGGAAAAACTGGCGGAAGGGGAGAGAAGAGTTCATGGAGAGAAGAGTTTAGAGAGTTCATAGAGAGAGCGAACTCCCCACTCTTACAAACTCTGCAAACTCCGTGAGCTTACAACTCTACGAACTCGTTACTCTATGAACTCTATGCATCATACTCGCACGATACCGTTTTCCCTCCTCTTCGTCTCCGCGCTGCTGGCGTTCGGTCTGATCGCCTGCGACGGGAACAATGCTCCGATCTCCGAACCGATTCCGCAGGGTCTGTTCACACGGACCGCCCAGGCGGACGGCGGACGGGAATTGCGAAGCTCGATTTTGCTTGAACGGGACAGCGCCTTTATCACCGACACGGTCTACACCTTCCCCTCCGGCATCCGAACCGTCGATTCGGTCCACTCGGTTGAGCTGGAACTGAATCCCGCCGGAGACGGGTATTACCGGGCGGTAGAGGAACATCTCGCATCGGGATCGGATGTGACCGAAAACATTCTCCGCTACTGGTATTTCTTCCAGCGGGGCGATTCTCTCTTCTTCTATCGCGGCATCCGTCTGCGGGGAAATTACACGGGGATAGAGGGGGGATGGAGACTTTCCTCGGCAGACTCGGCCTATATCGGGAAGTCCTATACCTATGTCTTCACAAAAGATTCCGTCACCATCACACAAAGCTCGAATACGGGCGTGCAGAGTCTCACCTACTCATACGGTCTGAACCGGGACACGCTGAGGATCAACGGGGGACAGATTCCCCGGTTCGGCGACCGCTTCGAGCTGATTCCCGGTCTCGCCCTTTACCTGACGACCCATGCCGATACGGGATATGAGAAGAAGAACTGAACGTCGGAGAATGTCCGCAGGAATTATCGATATGCAAAACCGGGGAGGATGGCGGAAGTCGGGACAGGGGTCTCTGCTCCGGTTTCTTCCCCTTCTGTTTTCGGTTGCCGCATGTACCTCGGGATCGCAATCCGCCAGGCCGTACAACGACTCGGTGACAACGGATGGAAGCGAAGTGACGACAGGAACGTCATCGTCCGAGGTTGTCACGCTGTCCGAGGCGCTCTCATTGATTACTTCGCTGGAACAGGACCCTCTGGCCGAGGAAGCTCCGGCCCGACGGATGGTTCTGACCGCCTGGGTGATGGCCTCTCCCGATGTCGGCGATCTGGTACCGGATGACCGCTACGTCGGCGATCTCTTCTCATCGGACTATCCCTACAGCTCGGAACTTTTCATGCAGTATATGTTCGGCATGGCGCAGTCCCAGGCGCAGACGGAAGGCCTGCCGAAGCAAACCGAAGCGGTAGAGGAAGGACTGCGCAGCATGCTCGCAACCTACAAGAGTCTGGTGGCGGCCGATGAGAGTCTGCGCGACCGTTTTCTCGATGAACTCGACCGCATCCGCCAACTCGGGAAACTCCGTTCCTATATCGAATCGGTCGATGCGCAACGGAAGTCGCAGGGGGGACGTGCCGAATGAAGATTGTAGCCGATGAGAACATCGCCCTCGCCTCCGAAGCCTTTGCCCAGTTCGGCGAGGTCCGGTTGATGGCCGGACGGGACATCTCGCAGCAGGATCTGATCGACGCCGATGCGCTCGTCGTCCGGTCGATCACGCAGGTGAATCGGGAGTTGCTGGAGGGGACAGGAGTGGGATTTGTGGGAACGGCGACGATCGGAACCGACCATATCGATTTCAACTGTCTGGATGAACGGGGAATCGCTTTCGCCGATGCGGCCGGAGGAGGAGCACGTTCGGTTGCCGAATATGTGACGAGCGGACTTCTCTTTCTTCACAAACGGGGAACAACGGATATCGCCACGGCGAGACTCGCCGTTCTGGGCGTCGGGGCAATCGGCCGGAAGGTTGCCGGGTTCGGACGGGCGGTCGGGATGGATGTGATCGAATACGACCCTCCGAGAGCCGAGAGCGAACCGGAGTTCATCTCCTGTTCGCTCGACGATGTTTTCCGATCCGACATTCTCTCCCTGTCCGTTCCTCTTGCCACCGAAGGTGAGCATCCCACCCACCATCTCGTCGACCGGGCTTTTCTTGAAGCAATGAAGCCGGGAAGCCTTCTGATCAACACCGCACGG
>CAMLOB010000475.1 GCA_946481475.1 uncultured Chlorobiota bacterium
GTTGAACTCACCCTGAATCGGAAATGCCCATCGAATTCAACTGAGGAAGCTTTGTCGTTCAGGGTAAAGGAAGAACTTTTGAACGTCAGCGCGGCCATCCCCTTTACATACGTTCCCTCTCCCACAAACGTCACCGACTGGGATTGATCCCCGGCGTTGACAATGCCGTTACCTAACAGCATTTGAAAGGATGCCGTACGAACGTCATTTGCATACTCTGACTTGGCAAGAACGGCTTCTCCCTCGGTCCCTGTCTGTCCCTTCAATACAACAGCACCACAGACCAAGAAAGCAACACACCAAATGAATGAGTGTCTCATAGCAACCTCCTACAGAAGAAGAGATGAAAAATTGAAGTGCTGCCAGCCATAGGGAACCTCCAGTAGATTTGAATGAGAGTTGCAGATGGATGCGCCACACCTTTGACAGATACAACGAACCCGTTGTCTTTATGAATCAGACTTTTATCGGTTATTCTACACTGTCGGACGCTTGGAATATTCTTGCCCCGAATTCCTCACGTCCTGTTCGTTCGATAGTCTGCAAGTGAGGGGCCGCCACTGTGGATGTGTTGCCTTACTTCCAATGTAGTGACTCTGTTTCGTATGTGCAAATCTTTTTCACCTTTGATGGGAACAAAATGTGCAATGCCTTCGCAACCATCATTCCGGATATAACAACGGGAACCCGTGATGCTTCACCCGGATTTCCTGTTGTTGAAGTTGCTGGGAAAGGGGATTGTCAGGCAAAAGACAAAGGATTCTGTTCCCTGCACTGAATCCTATACTGGAAATGAAAAATCCCCGAAACCGCGAAAGTTTCGGGGATTTGCGTACTCCCAACGGGATTCGAACCCGTGCTACCACCTTGAAAGAGTGGCGACCTAACCACTAGTCGATGGGAGCACTTTTCCTCCCTCAATTCGAGAGGATCGCAAAGATAGGGGTTTTTGCAGCCCGATTCCAGCCTCGCAACGAGTTTTTACGCGGACGGGAGAGGTGCCGGAGAGGCCGGGCGGGGGACCGGTGCCGGGACGGGAACTTCTGCGGAGGTTTTCGGATTGTTTTGTGGAAGCGTTTCCTTAAGTTTCGATGTCTGCTTCGTGGGGGATGGAGAAGAGGGTATGTCTTTCGGTCTGGATATCGGAACAGGATCGACCGCGGAGGGCCTTGACGGCTCTGCCGGAATTATTCATAACAGATTCTGAAGTGGAGGATGATATGCCGGAATTCGTGAAATTGTTGACCGATGATCAGAATACGGTCACACACCTGCTCAGTATCGACGAGGAGTTCGTTTCGGTCGAGGAACTGGCGCAGATGATCTACAAGGGGGAGGATTGCTATATCTCCTTTGGTGAGGGAGAACACTTCCCGATCTCGATGGTGGCGGAGGATGGAAAGCTGGAACCGACGATCGAGGATCCGAGCGGCGAACGGTCGATCTGGGATCTGCCGCGTGAGGACGATCCGACGGAGACGGAACTCGATTTCATTTTTGATGAAATGGATGACTCCGATGAGTTCGACCGCGAAGGAAAGGAACCGACGAAGCCGGATGAGGAAGAACTTGAGAAATACAAATAGCCGGGCCTCTGACGCATGAAGCGACGCCGCTTCCGACCAACTCCGCTGACGCCGCGACGCAAACTGCTCCTCGCAGCCCTTGCTGCAATCCACGTGCTCGCCGTCTTTACCTTCGGCAATCGCGGTCTGCTGAAACGCTTTGAACTTGAATCCCGCTACGATCAGGCTCACTCGGAGCTCTATCGGGAGCGGGCAATCGGCGACTCGCTCCGCGTGGAGATCGGTCGGCTGAAGACCGATTCGCTTCAGGTGGAAAAACTGGCGCGGGAACGATTCGGTATGGCACGTCCGGGAGAAGAGGTCTACAAGCTGTCGGAGGAGAAATAAATGAGCCGGAAGGTTGCCATCGGCGTCGATGTCGGGGGCGGCACTGTGAAGTTCGGTCTGGTCGATGAGAAGGGGACAATTCTTGAACGGGATGTCCGCCCGACCGGTGCCGAGAACGGACCGAATGCCGTACTGCGAACTGTGGGAGAGGGACTCCAGGCGATGATCGGAAAAGCTCCGGATGCGGTCGGCGTCGGCGTCGGTTTTCCGGGGGTGGTCAATCACCGGAAACAGGTCTGCTGGCCGCCGAACTTCCCGGGATGGGAAGTCGTGGATCCGGCCGAGCATCTGCGACCGATGATCGGGGATTCGATTCCGCTGGTCATCGAGAACGATGCGAATGTCGCCGCCTGGGCCGAGGCCACAATCGGAAGTGCGGCGGGCGAGCCCCATTTCCTCTACGTGACGCTCGGTACAGGTATCGGCGGGTGCATTATCTCCGACGGGAAGATCTGGCGGGGGGCTACCGGCGGGGCCGGGGAGATCGGACATATGACCGTGGATGTCAACGGTCCGATCTGCAACTGCGGTGCGCGGGGGTGCGTGGAGGCCTATATCGGCAGCCGCTATATGACTTCCTATGCGCGCCAGAAAATGCGTCGCTATCCCGAATCGATGCTCCACGAGATGATGAACGGCGGGAAGGAACTGACGCCGCAGCTTATCAACGAGGCGGCCGAGGGGGGGGATATCTTCGCACAGAATTTCCTGACGGAACTGGGACGGATTTTAGGGGCCGCCCTGGCCGGTGCGCTGAATGCCTGCGATCTCCACCTTTGCATCGTCGGAGGAGGACTCTCGCAGGCCGAGACGTTTCTTCTGGGACAGGCCCGCCGGACACTGCGCGCCCGCGTTCTGCAACCGATCGCCGGCGATGTGCAACTCCGCGTCGCCGCATTCTCGGTCGACGCCGGCATCGTCGGCGCGGCCATGCTGGGGATGGGGGACTGAGAGTTTATCGGAAAACTTTTGCGTTCCTCGGCTTGCGTTGCGGCGATCGGCAGTTCACCACGAAGAGACGAAGAACACAAAGGTTCACGAAGGATGAGAGGTGTCGCTTGCACGGGAAATGGAGCGACGCATCTGCCTGTATCCGCCGTCCGCACACTTTCGAATTGTTCCTTTTGAATTTTGCATTCCCCATGAAGTCTCATCGCATCTTTTTCGATAACGGTCGGGGTCACAGACTTGCCGCCCGACTCGACCTGCCGGTAGACGGCGCCCCTGCCGCCTGGGCCCTCTTTGCCCACTGTTTTACCTGTACGAAAAATCTTCGGGCCGTCGGGAATATCAGCACCGCGCTGAATCGGGAACGTATTGCCGTCATGCGGTTCGACTTCACGGGGCTGGGTGAAAGCGAAGGGGATTTCTCCGAAACGAACTTCAGTTCCAATGTCGAGGATCTGGTCGCGGCCGCCGATTATCTGCGCGAAGCATACGGAGGTCCGTCGATCCTGATCGGCCATTCGCTCGGCGGAGCTGCCGTCCTTCAGGGAGCCGCCCGCATGCCGACGGTGAAGGCCGTGGCGACGATCGGTGCGCCGTTCGATCCGGAACATGTCACGAAACTGCTGCAGAGTTCGATCGAGGAGATCGAGCAGAAAGGGGAAGCGGAAGTTCTTCTTGCCGGGCGTCCCTTCACGATCCGCAAACAATTCCTCGATGATCTGGACCGGGCGAATATGGAGGAGAAGATCGGGAATCTGGACCGTCCTCTCCTGATTCTCCATGCTCCGCTGGATAATACGGTGGGGATCGATAACGCTGCCCTGATCTTCCACGCGGCGCGGCATCCCAAAAGCTTTGTCTCGCTCGATCAGGCCGATCATCTGCTGACCGATGAAGCCGACTCGCTCTATGCCGGAAGTCTGATCGCCTCCTGGGCGCGACGCTACGTGGAGATGCCGGAGGAGATCGTCCGGATCGAGGCCGACCC
>CAMLOB010000476.1 GCA_946481475.1 uncultured Chlorobiota bacterium
GCGACGAATATCAAATCGTTACTTTAGAAGTCAGCCTGCAAATATACGGCAAGACGAACCGGAGAAAAAACCGGAAACCGAAGAAATACGGTTCGTCACAAGGCGTCATGTTCTACGATTTTTCCCCGAAGACGGGCTTCCCATGCACGAAAAAGGGGACGTGATACAGGTAATTTGTCCACGATCATGTTCTGCACAGGCCTATGAATCGACGGAAACTGCGCACGTTGTCCGGACTGCTGAGTCTCCCCCTCTTGCTGGGGGGATGTCTTCCCGCCTCCCGTGTCGGCCACACGACCGAACGTTCCACGAAAGATGCCGAAGAACTTCACCAGGCCCGTTCCGGGACTGAGCTGACAGCGTCGCGGAGGAAGGTGCTGATGGCTGCCGAGGAATGGCTCGGCACCCCCTATGTGTATGGTGGAACCTCGAGGAACGGCACCGACTGTTCGGGGTTTGTCCTGAATGTCTTCAGGAAGATCGATGTGCCGCTTCCGAGAACCTCGCGCGAGCAGGCCGACCGGGGAACCGCCGTCGGACGGGAGAACATCCAGCCGGGTGATCTTCTCTTCTTCAACACCACCGGGAGCGGTGTCTCCCACGTCGGCATTGCTATCGGCAAACAGAAGTTTATCCACGCTTCCACTTCGCGAGGCGTGATCGTCAGCAGTCTGGATGAGGACTATTACGGAGAACGTTTTTTGTTTGCGAAGAAGGTGTTGTAAGAGTTAAAGGTCAAGAGTCGGGATGGTTGCGGGTTCAATCGTTGGATGGTTGCACATGGGGATCACAGAGTGGATGACGAATGTCGATCTTCGATTGTCGAATGCTGGTGGGGATAGAGGAAGAGAGTCAAGAGTCGGGGGTCAAGAGTTAACCAGTAGCTCAGCTTATCGGTGACCGCTCACTGCTGATAGTTCATCGCTGACAGCTAATCCCTGCCGGGTCACTACTGATGCTGATAGCTCACCGCTGATAACTGACTGCTGACGGCTCACTGCTGATAGCTGACCCCTGATAACCCATTGCCGCCCCCTCCCTCCCACGCATCTTCCCTACCGCAAATAGGCCAGCGGATTCTTCCGATCCTGATGTCGCCAGACCTGAAAATGCAGATAGGCTCCGTCGACAGCCTCCCCCACGGTGCCGATCCTCTCACCTTTGCTGACCGAACTTCCTTCAGAGACCGCCGCCGAGGCAAGGTTGGCGTAGACGGTTCGCCATCCGTCGGGATGCTCGATAATGACGATGGTGCCGTATCCCGCCATCCAGGAGACCAAAGAGACCTCACCTGCAGCAGAGGCATTCACCCCTGAACCGCCGGAGGCGGCAATGTTGACCCCGGGATTGAACGTGACGGTGTTGGTCTTCACATTCCGTCGCTCCCCGTATCCCTGAAGGATGGTTCTCCCCCCCACCGGCCAGTCCGGACTGAAAGGTCCGGAACGCTCCGCCCTTCGCTCGGTCGATGTCGACGGCCTGGGTTCGGACTTCTCCTCGGACTTCTTCGGTGCGCTCTTGCTGGTTGTGGGAGCCTCCTCCGTTGCAGTCTTTCGGGATTCCTTCTTTTTTGCGGTCGGACGATTCTCCGTCCTGTTCTGTCTCTGCCGGGCAAGGCTGCGGATCATCCCTTCCAGTTTCTCCGCCTCCCGTTCCTTCTCCTGCAGAAACCGTTCCAGCCTCTGCTTCGACTCACGTGTCTGTCGCAGGGCAGTCGAATACTTCCGTTCAAGTGCGTGGAGTTTTGTCGCCTCCTGTCGCTGCTCGGCAAGCAGGGTCATCTGTTCACGACGACGTTGATCCAGAAGGTTATCCCGGCGTTCCAGCGAGTCGGCCAGGGAGGTGATCTCCCCGGCAAGCTTTTGCTGACGTTCGGCATAGCGATTGAAGAGGACTTCGGCAAGGGCAAGCTTCCGGTGTTCTTCCGGCATCAGGAGCATGGAGCTTCCCGGCGTCAGAAGCTTCCGTTTGTAGAGTGCGCGGGCAACATCGATGTACTGCCGTTTTCTCTGCTCCCGCACCACTTCCAGAGAGTCTCTGACGTTCCGGACAGAGATCATCTCGCGGGCGAGCTTCCCCTCGCGAGCTTCCAGAAGACGGATCAACGAATCAAGCGAGGCAGCCTGCACCCGACTTTCAGCCGCAGCGGCGGCCGATTGCCGGGCCTGTTTCTCGAGTCCCTTCAGCCGGACTTCAGATT
The DNA here is from genome assembly GCA_946481475.1 of uncultured Chlorobiota bacterium. The sequence goes on from CAMLOB010000476.1 coordinate 2,201, forward strand.
CACGGATAACGCGACGCAGAGCATCCAGATCGTCTTTCGTCCCTTGCGGGGTCTGTGCGATCAACAGTCCGGCACAGCAGAGGATAAACAGACCGGGAAGAATCCACTTCCTTCGCATTCGAAAACGTTGTCCGGTACGCATCATAGTCGTTTGCACTTCATTCGAGACGGAGCGGCACGGCTTTGCAGAACATACGTCAGATGGGAATCGACCCCATTCGTCATTCAAAAATCGCCAATCGAAAATTCCCCCTCACCCCCGGCAACCGGAAAGCAATGTGCCGTTCAATTTCTTCTCCCCGGCTCCCCCCTCAGAACTCCTCGGTCCTCTCCCTCTCGATATCCGCACCAAGATGCCGGAGCTTGTCTTCCAGTCGTTCGTACCCCCGATCCAGATGGTAGATACGAAGGACGTGCGTCTCCCCATCAGCCACCAGACCGGCCATGACCATGGCTACCGAACCGCGGAGATCGGTGCTCATAACGGTCGCCCCTTTCAGCTTCTTCCCTCCCCGAACTGTGGTCGTGCTTTCATGGACCTCCAGATCACAGCCCAGACGGACCAATTCGGGGATGTGAGAGAATCGGTCGGCATAGATACGATCGGTGACGGTGGAGATACCGTCGGCGCAGGCCATCATCGCTGTCCACTGGGCCTGCATGTCGGTCGGGAAACCGGGGTAGATGGCCGTGGCGATACTGATCGGCTTCAGCCGATCGGGAGCGCGAAGAACAATTTCGTTTGTGTTGACATCCAGTGCGCACCCGGCCTCTTCCAGCCGTTCCAGCACAAAGGCCAGATGGTAGGGGTTGGTCCCCTGCAGGGTCAACTCTCCCCCGGTCATTGCCCCGGCCGCAAGGAGCGTGGCGGTTTCAATCCGATCCGGAATCGTGGTCTCGTCAACCGGCGTCAGGTCGGTCACTCCCCGAACGACAATGCGGGATGTTCCGAGTCCCTCGATGTCGGCCCCCATTTTCTGAAGGAACCGTCCGGCAGCGGTCACCTCCGGCTCCATCGCCGCATTCAGAATCGTGGTCTCCCCTTCGGCCAGCGTCGCTGCAGCCATCAGGTTGAATGTGGCCCCGACCGAGGAGACATCGAGCGTGATCGTGTTCCCCTTCAGGCGCTTTGCCCGGGCAATGATATATCCGCCGTCCAGTTCGATCTCCGCCCCCAGTCTCTCAAGTCCCTTCAGATGAAGATCGACCGGGCGGGGTCCCCAGGCACACCCTCCCGGCAGGGAGACCCTTGCGTAACCGTAGCGGGCCACCAGCGGTCCGAGCACGTGGATCGAAGCCCTCATCTTCTTGACGTGATCGTAGGGGGCCTCCTGACTGGTAATGTTGCCGGTATCAAGAAAGAGCTGTCCCTCATTCAACTCCGCATGTGCCCCCATCGAGCCGAGAAGCCGGGACATCGTCCAGACATCACGGATGTTCGGTGTGTTGTGGAGCGTAAAGGTGCCGGGAGCAAGCAGGGCCGCCGGCATCAGTTCAAGCGTTGCATTTTTCGCCCCGGAAATCCGGAGCGTTCCTCTCAGACGATTGCCGCCTCGTACAATGAATTTATCCATACCGGTTGCAAGTTTACGAAAGTGGGGGGAGAGTGCGGGAGTGATCGAGTGTGAGAGTGTA
>CAMLOB010000477.1 GCA_946481475.1 uncultured Chlorobiota bacterium
GAGAACTCAACGCGCCTGACCTTCCGCAGATTCAGCAGATGGAGCAGAAACGGTATACCGGCCGCCGCCAGCGCGACGAGAACAAATGGATTCAGAAACGACACGGAATCAATTCAAAATGAAAAATGCACAATTCAAAAACGGGGGAGCGGTCAGCTATGAGCCATGAGCAGTCAGCTATGAGCCGTGAGCAGGAGGAGTGTCTTGGCACTCTCACTCCCACACTCTATGAACTCTCCTCTCTATGAACTCTGCACAAACTACATAGATTCCCCGAGTGCCCTTCCTTCACGATTTTTCCCTTCGGCTATTTTGGGGGGGGAGTTCGTAGAGAGAGGAGTTTTTCCTGAGCACCTCACCCCTACCCTGTCCCTTCACGGCTGATAGCTCACGGCTCATTGCTCATAGCTGACTGCTCACGGCTCATTGCTCATAGCTGACTGCTCACGGCTCATTGCTCATAGCTGACTGCTCACGGCTCATTGCTCACCGCTCCCCCACTTTTACATTTTTCCTTTTGAATCACCCTGAATTGCCCCGACTTCCCGATCTTGGGATTTAGAGTTCATAGAGTATGGAAATGGAAGTCAAGGGGCCGAGAATCCGAAAGCCGACGACAGCCCCCAACTGACTGATGGCTCGCAGCTCATAGCTCATTGCCGACAGCTCATAACTCATTGCTGACTGCTGACGACTCAAACTCACTCCCCCGTTTTTGAATTGTGCATTTTTCATTTTGAATTTCAACCATGCGTCTTTTTCTGATCGACGGTATGTCCGTCCTCTTTCGCGGTTATTTCGCACTCCTCAATGCCGGGCTTCGCTCGCGCGAGGGAGAGCCGACCGGGGCGACGTTTGCTTTTATCTCAACGCTGGAACGTCTGCTGGAACTGGAGAAACCGGATCTGATCGCCGTCGCCTGGGACAGTGCCGAGCCGACGTTCCGTCACGACCAGTTCGACGGCTACAAGGCAAACCGTCCGGATTTTCCCGAGGAGATGATCCCGCAGCTCAAGCGGGTGAAGGAACTGATCGAATACTACCATATCCCCTCCCTCCAGCTTCCCGGCTACGAAGCCGACGACATCATCGGGACGGTGGCCCGGCAGGCCGAAGCTGAAGGGCATGAGGTCTTTTGCGTCACCCCCGACAAGGATTTCATGCAGCTTGTCAGCGACAAGGTGAAGGTCTACCGACCGACAAAACCGGGACAACCGCTCGACGTGGTCGACATTGACGGGGTGAAGGAGAAGTTCGGCGTCTCCCCCGCACAGGTGATCGACGTGCTGGCCCTGATGGGAGATTCCTCCGACAACGTGCCGGGAGTCAAGGGTGTCGGCGAGAAGACGGCGATTCCGCTGATTCAGCAGTTCGGTTCGGTCGAGAATCTGTACGAGCATCTGGATGAAGTTGAGAAGAAAGGAGTGCGGACAAAACTTGAGAACGACCGGGAGAAAGCCTTCCTCTCGAAGGAACTGGTGACGATCCACACCGAAGTGCCGATCGACGTTCCGCTGGAGAGCCTGACGCTCGATCCCCCCGAAGTTCAACAACTGGTCCGCTCATTCGATCTGCTCGGATTCAGGTCGCTGATCAAACGCTACGTTCCGGAAGGTGAAGAGGCTGCCGCGGCAACCGACTCACCGACATCGACGGGGACCTCCGACGGGGCCGACGCAGACTCCACGGCATCCGACACCGAAGAGGAGGACGACCGCCTCTCCTTCGACTTCTCCTATCAGAAGCTCCGCACCATCGCCGACGCGAAATGTGATTACGTTCTGGTAAACGACCTGGAGAGATTGGAGGAACTGGTTGAGAAGCTGAACCGATCGGAGTGGATGGCGTTCGATCTGGAGACCGATTCCACCGACGAACACTCAGCGCGGATCGTCGGTCTCTCCTTTGCCGTCCGTTCGGGTGAAGGGTTCTACGTTCCGGTAGAAGTTGAAGAAATAAGAGAGAGGGAAGAGAAGAACGACGGTATGCTCTTCGGCGGCGATGAGGAAGAACGGCCGCCGTTGAAGAGCGAAGGTTTGCCACTTGACGCGGTGATCGATCGGGTACGTCCGTTGCTGGAGAATCCGAAGGTGAAGAAGATCGGACAGAACGCAAAGTTCGACATGCTGATTCTCCGCCGTCACGACGTCGCGGTCTCCCCTCTCGGATTCGACACGATGCTTGCGGCCTACGTCCTCGACTCATCCAACGCCGTCGGCATGGATGCGCTGGCCGAACGCTATCTGAACTACCGGCCGATTTCGATCACCGAGCTGATCGGCCCGAAAGGGAAAGGACAGAAGACCATGCTCTCGGTCCCGCTGGAACAGGCGGCCGAATATGCCTGCGAGGATGCGGACATCACGTTCCAACTGAAAGAGAAACTTGCAGCCGCCCTTGATGAGGAAGGCCTGACCGAAGTCGCCGGGAAGTACGAATTTCCCCTCGTCCCGGTCCTGACCGAAATGGAGCATGTCGGGGTCAGGGTCGATGTCGGCGCGCTGGAAGAGATTTCCGATCTCCTTGGGAAGACAATGGAAGGGCTTGAATCGGAGATATACGAGCTGGCCGGCCACCCGTTCACCATCAACTCGCCGAAGCAGCTTCAGGACGTTCTCTTCACCGAGCTGAAGCTGCCGCCGAAGAAGAAGACGAAGACCGGATACAGCACCGATCAGTTCGTGCTGGAGGAACTTGCGGTCCTCCATCCTCTTCCGGAAAAGATCCTGGAGTACCGCCAGGCGGCAAAGCTGAAGAGCACCTATGTGGACGCACTTCCGGCCCTGATAAATCCGCGCACCGGTCGCATCCACACCAGCTACAACCAGGCGGTGACCGCCACCGGAAGACTTTCATCGAACAATCCGAACCTGCAGAATATCCCGATCAGAAGCGAGACCGGCAGGGAGATCCGCAAGGCGTTCGTGCCGGGGATCGAAGAGGGTCTGCTGGTGGCTGCCGACTACTCGCAGATCGAGTTGCGGATCATGGCCCACATCACGAACGATCCGGCTCTGGTCAACGCCTTCGCCGAGGACTTCGACATCCACACCGCAACGGCGATGAAGGTCTTCGGCGTCGAAGCCGACCAGGTGGAACCGAACATGCGGCGCAAGGCGAAGGAAGTGAACTTCGGCATCATGTACGGCATCGGCCCGTTCGGTCTGGCCCGTCGGCTGAAGATCGAGCAGAGCGAGGGGAAGGATCTGATCGAGACCTACTTCCGGGAGTATCCGGGGGTGCGGGATTACATCAACGGAATTCTGCAGAAGCTGCGGGAGGACGGAACGGTCTCGACGCTGAGCGGACGGAGACGTCACTACGGCAACCCGGACAAGCTCCGGAACCCGCAGCGGGGAATGGTGGAGCGGGCGGCGATCAACATGCCGATCCAGGGGACGGCGGCCGACATCATCAAGCTGGCGATGATCGATCTGCACGACACGCTCCACAAGGAATTCCCGAAGGCGAACATGCTCCTGCAGGTTCACGACGAATTGATCTTTGAAGGACCGGCCGCCGAGGCCGAGGATCTGGCGGCGTTCGTGAAGGAGAAGATGGAGCAGGCCTTCTCGCTCGGCGACGTAAAACTGGTGGCCGAGGCGGGGATCGGGAAGAACTGGTTCGAGGCGCATTAGGAAGAAGGCTCACGCGAAGGACGCAGAGAGCAAAGGCGCAAAGAAGGTTTTTCCCTTTTCGCCTTTGCTCTTTGTGTCCGCCGCGGCGGATTGCGTGAACGTGAGCATCCCCTACCGCACCACCAGCAACCGCGCCGATCGACTCCCCTCCCCGGTCCGCAGAAGAACAAAGCAGGAGCCGGTCGGCAG
>CAMLOB010000478.1 GCA_946481475.1 uncultured Chlorobiota bacterium
GCGGATTGTCTCTTTCAAAACCATCGCTATGGATGATTTGTTCCTTGCAATGAAGCAACCCGGATTCCTGATCGATCTTGACGGAACGCTCTACGAAGAGGGAGGCCTTCTCCCCGGCGTTCCCTTTCTCCTCGAGCAGCTTCGCAACCGCGGGTGTCCCTTCTGTTTCGTTACGAACACGACGCGCATGTCACGGCGGATGCTGTTGAAGAAGCTCGAAGGCTTCGGCCTGGATGTTCCGGTCGATCTGCTCTACACCGCGCCGACCGCAGCCGCAACCTGGCTGCATCGGCACGGGTATCAGCGTCCGGCTCTGTATCTGGAAGAGGCGACCGCTGAGGATTTCGAGGGATTTGATGCGTCGGATGAAAAACCGGATGTGGTGGTGGTGGGAGATCTGGGGGAGAAGTGGAGCGTCCCGTTGCTCAATCGTGCGTTCCAGCAATTGATCGATGGTGCCGACCTTGTCGCGGTGCAAAAGAACAGGTACTGGAAAAGTAATGAAGGACTGAGTCTGGATGCCGGACCGTTTGTCGCGGCACTTGAATATGCGTCGGGAAAGGAGAGTGTGGTGGTTGGAAAGCCCGAGCCGGCCTTCTTCGAGGGAGGAGCGGCTCTCCTCGGCAAAGAGATTGCCGAGTGCGTCATGGTCGGCGACGATATACGGAGCGATGTCGGCGGGATGCAGAAGGCAGGGGGAAAGGGTGTTCTGGTCAGAACCGGCAAGTTCCGTCCGGATGATCCGCAGACGAGCGGGATTCAACCCGATATGATGCTGGATTCGGTTGCCGATCTCGTGGATGCGTGGGAAAGTCGCTGAAGCGGTTGCAGGGTGCGACGGTTGAGTGGTCGATCGCGCGTCAATGTGCATTTTGTGGTCGTAACCTCCATGGCGGCTGAGCCTCCCGGGAGCATGAACAAAACAATCATAGTCTGAAGCGAAGTCAAATACAATGAAGAACGAAGAATCGTTTGAGGTGATGATCGTGGGGGGGAGCTATGCCGGACTCTCTGCGGCGATGGCATTGGGGCGTTCGCTGCGAAGAGTCCTGATTATTGACGGAGGAAATCCCTGTAACGCACAAACGCCCCACTCCCATAATATGATAACGCTGGACGGTGTCCCCCCTGCGGAGATCACTGCAAAGGCGAAAGCCCAGGTCCTGAACTATGAAACAGTGGAGTGGAAGGAGGGAATTGCCGTGACCGGAAGAACGGAAGGGGAGGGATTTACTGTCGGACTTGCTTCAGGAGAGACCTTCCATGCGCGCAAACTGCTCTTTGCCGCCGGGTTGAAGGATCTGATGCCTGCGATAGAAGGATTTGCCGAGTGCTGGGGGATTTCGGTGTTGCACTGTCCGTACTGCCACGGCTATGAAGTGGCGAATAAACCGATCGGCGTTCTGGGGAATGGGGATGGAGGCTTCGAACTGGCGAGATTGATCAGTAACTGGTCGAAGAATCTCACCTTGTATACAAACGGCCTCTCCACGCTTGGTGCGGAGCAGACAGAAAAGCTTCGGCATCATAACATCGAGATCGTTGAGAAGGAGATCGATTCACTGGAGCACGGGGACGGATACCTTGAGCGTGTTCTGTTCAAAGACGGGACAGGGAAGGATGTGTCTGCCGTATTTGCACGGATCGGTTTTGAACAGCATTGCAGGATCCCGGAGGATCTGGGATGCCGTCTGACGGAGCACGGCCATATCGAGGTGGATGAGCTGCAGAGAACAACGGTCAGCGGAATCTATGCCGCCGGTGACTGCACAACCGGCTTCCGGGCGGTCTCCGGAGCAGTGGCATCGGGAGGAAAGGCAGGGGCGGCGATAAACAAGGAATTGATTGACGAGGAGTTCTGAGGGGAGGGACCTCCAGACAGACCAATCGACTGACGATCTATCTTCCATCATGACATTTATCGAAGAACTGGAGAAAGGGGTGCGAACGCTTGTCCGGCGTGACCCGGTGATTCGTGATCTGAAACGTGGGCACGGCCTGCCCGGTTTCCGACCCCATGGAGAGTATTTCGCTACGCTTGTGCGGTCGATACTCAGTCAGCAGATCAGCGGCAGTGCCGCGAAGACCATTATCGGCCGGGTAAACGGGGTCGTCGGATCGCTGAACGATCCCCGGCTTCTGGCCCGGGTGTCGGATGAGGAACTCGGTTCCTGCGGCGTCTCGTCGCAGAAACGGGGCTATCTCCGGTCACTTACCGACCATGTGCTGGAGAACCGGCTCAAGCTCCGGAGCTTTTCCCGTCTGCCCGACGAGGAGATCATCGCCGAGCTGACCGACGTCAAGGGGATCGGGATCTGGACGGCGAAGATGTTCTTGATGTTCTCTTTGGGGCGACTCGACGTCCTTCCATACGAGGATCTGGGCGTCCGCAACGGTGTGCGTCGTGCCTATGGTCTGGAGGAGATGCCCGGCAGGGAAACCATTGAAGAAATCGCCGCCGCAAACCGCTGGGCACCGTACCGTTCAATCGCAAGCTGGTATATGTGGCGGGCGACCGAATAAGAGGATGATTCTTTGTCCGGTCGACTTTACAGACTCACGCAAAGGGCGCAAAGAGCAAAGACGCAAAGGATAATCCTGACTCCCGACCTTGAGCAATGAGCAATGAGCAATGAGCAATGAGCTTTCAGCTTTCAGCAGTCAGCCGTGAGCAAGGAACTCTTCAACTCCTGATTCTCGACTTCCGACCCTCGACTCCCGACTCCTGATTCTCGACTCCCGACCCTCGACTCCCGACCCTCGACTTCCTGCCTCCCCCAATCTTAACGCCATGTTTACTCTCTCTTGATATCTCTTTTACGCGTCTGAAGATACCTTGCAGCTACGTGAACGAGACGATAAATGTTATCATCATAGTCGCCTCGATCATCGCGAAAAAAGGGCTTTACAACAAAAGAGGTGAAACGATGAACGACCTACAGAAGGAAACCGTATCGGTGTTGAACCACCTGATAGAAATTTGTGAGGATGGATGCCAGGGGTATCGTCAGGCGGCGGAGCATATAGACCATCCCGGTCTGAGTCGGACGTTCTCAAAGTACTCACAGCAGCGTGCCGAGTATGCCGCCGAGTTGCGGGATCAGGTCCGCAGAATGGGGGGAGAACCTGAAGATGGAGGAACGGTGACGGGGGCACTTCATCGTGGATGGACAAGCCTGAAAACGGCTCTTGCCGGCGATAATCTTGAGTCGGTTGTGACCGAATGCGAGAGGGAAGAAGACCGGGTGCTGGAAGAGTACAAGGACGCTCTGGAAAAGCAACTGCCGACCGATGCGCGTGCTCTTGTCGAGAAGCAGTACTACGGTGTCAAGGAAGGGCACGATGAGATGCGCTCACTTGAAGTGCGGCTCGAATCCTGAATCCCGGAAGAACGATCTGGACAGGAAATGATCGACGATGAAAAGGAACCGAAAGGCTTTGACCGGAGTTATGTAAAGGCAGGCGGCCTTTATTGAGACTGCCGGTGATATGACCGAAGAGCCTTGATGAAGTAAGGGTGTCAGGGGCAAACGGATTGGAAGAATCGGTTTGTCCCTGACCTGTGTTCAGACTACATTTACACACTATCGTCGGTTTGCCGTGAAGTCGCGAAATCAACCGGGAGCGGAAACGCCATGAAAAGAGAGCGGAAGAAGGAACCGGGAGAAGATCGTCTGTTCAGACGTCGCCTTGTCACAACCATCATCGCCGTCTCCGTCACCCTTATCGTTCTGCTGCTCCTCTGGTATGCGGCCCAGGTCTTTCTTCTCCTGTTTGCCGGCATTCTGCTCGGCATCTTTCTTCGCGGACTTGCCCGGTT
>CAMLOB010000479.1 GCA_946481475.1 uncultured Chlorobiota bacterium
CGTCGAGTTCGACACTGCGCCCTGCTGGTCAAGAGTCCCGCCGATGACGGTATTGCCTGTTGTTGCATCGACGGTAAAATTTCCCGCGCCGATATCGAAGATGCCGGTACCGTCATCCCAGAGCAGATTGGCGCTCTGGGCGACTTGTCCCGCGGCATCGCCGAAGAGAATCTGATTTGCCGTCAACCCCGTAGCGGTCGTCACGACAAATCCGTCGGCATCGGGAAAGGTTAATGTTCGATCGGCTGAAAGTCCTGCCGGAGGGACCTGCAACGTCAGCGTGTTGCGCCCGCCGTCATTGGCATCGTCGTCCAGGATCAGTCGTTCCGCACTGAAGTCGCGGTTCTGACTGAACAAGGGGACCGCTGCAATAACCAGCAGCAGCCAGACGGCCGCCGTGATCCTGCCGGTCAGTGTAGTACGGGTTACTTGGTAGTACATGGTAGTGTGTGCCTCATGTATGATGTACAGTGTGCATGGTTACGTGTATATCATCGGCTCCTTTCATCCTGTCTGTTCGGGACGAAAATCCCGTCATCCGTCTGAAACCGGACGGTTGGATAAAAAGAGCTTCGTTGTTATCGATGTCCTGCAAGGCAAATCAAAACGGGGATGTCCGAATACTCGGGGACATGGGGAAAGGAGGAGCAAATGCAATGAAGAACATTTGCATAACAACTGCCGCAAAGAAATGGAGGTTTCTTCATGCTCATTGTTTTGTTGAAATGCGGAAAGACTGGACGCGCTTTCCGGCATAGTGGAACTATAAAGTATTACAAAGGTAAGGCTTTTCCGAAATCATGACAACCTAAAATATGCTCCTTTCAGCCGGATATTTCTTCCGGTCTTCACATCATGGAGAGATAACAATACCGATAAAAAAGAGGACGGATGCTCCGAAATCGGAGGCATCCGTCCTCTTTTTTCTTCAAAATGGTTATTTCCCGACTACCACTGCCACCACTGATTCACGCCATCCGAGAAAAGGCGGAAGGCAGTCCCAGGTATGCCGGTTCCCTGGTTGATCGTCAGCGACGTCTGGGAGTAGTTGATAAGATCCGTGCCGCTTCGGTTGATCGTAACGGCACGGCCGGCTACCGACGCATCGCCGTTCTCCACACGGATCACCAGCATTTTTCCTGCCGGAACCGCGTTTGCGGCGGGCAATGTCAGTGTGATGCCGTTGGCGCTGACATCGCATCCGATAAAATCGTCCGTCGTGGCGATCGTATAGGTGGCATTCGACACAACGGTATGGTTAAAGCTCGTGCCGCTCGACGCAGGCGCCCCCCAAACGACATTCGTGCCGTTGTACTTCAACACATTCCCCGCGGTTGCTCCCGTCGGGTTGATCTTGTCGGGCGTTACCGCATTGGCCGCAAGGTGCCGGTTGGTCACCGCAAAGGTCAGCAGCTTCAACCCGCTGACGGCCGAGTCGGCCAGTTTCGAGGTCGTCACCGTTCCGTTGGCTACCTTCGAGGTCGTGATCGCATTGGCGACGATATCACTGTTCTGGATCGAGTTCGTCAGCGACAGCTTGCTGTAATGAATGCCTGCTCCCGCCGCAACGTCCGCGTTGGTGATCGTACTGTCGGCAATCGTCGGGTTCGGATATGTCCCCGCCAGGCTCCCTCCGGCCGGACCGCTCGGAGCGCCGCCGCCGCCGGCAGCCCAGACAACACTGGAGCCGTTATATGTGAGAACGTTGCCGGACGATGCCCCGGTACTGCTGATCTTGTCGGGCGTCACCGCATTGGCTGCAAGGTGCCGGTTGGTCACCGCAAAGGTCAGCAGCTTCAACCCGCTGACGGCCGAGTCGGCCAGTTTCGAGGTCGTCACCGTTCCGTTGGCTACCTTCGAGGTCGTGATCGCATTGGCGACGATATCACTGTTCTGGATCGAGTTCGTCAGCGACAGCTTGCTGTAATGAATGCCTGCTCCCGCCGCAACGTCCGCGTTGGTGATCGTACTGTCGGCAATCGTCGGGTTCGGATATGTCCCCGCAAGACTCCCTCCGGCCGGACCGGACGGAGCGCCGCCGGGTGTGATCCACTGCATGGTTCCGGAGTCGATACCGTTCGATGTGGCAAGACTCAGTACCTGACCCGCCGTCCCCATCACTGCCGGAAAAACGTAGTTGCCGTTGTTCGTCACCGACGGGGCACGAAGGCCGATATACTGCGACCCGGTTCCGCTCGGCTCCTGCCAGCGAACGTCACGAGGATTGTTGTCGCTGTTGGTCAGCGCGATCCGTGCGTTCGCCGTAATAAGGAACGTACCGGCGAATGTCTGGTTCGCCGTCCACGTGTTCGAGTTGCCGAGATTGATGCCGAGAGGAGATGCGCCCGTACCGTTTCCGGTCAACGTCGCGTTGTGTGTGACGGTTCCCCCGGCCGTTGCCCAGCTCAGCGCACCGGCACCATCAGTACTCAACACCTGACCGCTGGTTCCGTCGGCTGCCGGAAGCGTCCATATCTGATTTGCCGTCACGGCCGCCGGAGCCTGGAAGCCGACGTATTCGCTACCCCCCCCGGTCTCGATGAACCGGAGCTGACCCCCAACCGAAACGTCACCATCGACCGACGCATTGCCGCTCAGGAAGATATCCTGCCAGCGACTTGCCCCCGAACCGAGATCGTAGGTGGCGTCGGTGCCGGGAAGCATGTCTCCGGAAATGCTCTGGCTTCCCCCGGCCGGATTGGAAATCAGGAACTGCCCCGCCCCTCCCGGATCCGGAATCGTCAGCGTCCCGCCGGTAATCGGCCCGGGTCCGGTCTGAATTACGATTGTGTTCCCGTTATCATCGTCAAGCAACAGGCGCTCGGTCCGGAAATCCCGGTTCTGGCCGAATGCGGACATCGCCGCAAGCATGAAGAGCGGAAGGACTCCGCCCAGACGTCGAAACATCATCACTATATCTCCGCAGGTTAAGGTTACCCTGTTCACCGGACGGTGAGCACGGTTTATCTCAGAAAAAATCCGAACAAAGGGAAGGGAATGAAAGAAAGCCGAAGCGGGGAACGGACGGGAATGAGAAGAAGAGAAGGAAGCTCCGCCCCCGTATCAGGCAACCACGAATATAACGGGATCGCACAAAGGAACGACATGAAAGAAGAGTAAAATTTTGAGCCCTTGTATCCCCCGGTTGCCTTGTTCCGGTAGAAACAAGCAGCCCGACCTACCCTTTTGGGAGACCGGGCTGCTTCAGATCTGTTCCGTTCGTGTCGTCAGATGTCCGTCATCGATCACGAGACGGGAGTTGGCGACCGCCGTTCCGTTCCCCAGCGTCGTCACTCCGCTCACGTTCATCCCTCCGTTCACGTCCGGCGCAACGGACGGAACGTTGTTGCCGATTCCGAGACGGTTATTTGCATCGTCCCAGAAGAAGTCCGACCGACTGTCGCGTCGTGATGCCCCGTCAATGGAAGTCAACCCAGACCGTGCCCGTATACCCCTCGAACTTGCCGGTCGTCGTGTTGAACCGGATCATCCCCTGCGCCGGGGTCGCCGGGCGCTGCGCCGTCGTGCCGACCGGGACGACGATCGCTCCGGTACCGACCACATCGAGTTCGGCGCGCGGTGTTCCGGTGCCGATACCGACGTCCGCGTTGTTCCCGAGCGCCACGGCGTCACTCTGTCCGACGGTTGCACCGGCACCGATCGCGATCGCGTTCGTCAGCGTGGCCGACGACGCATTCGCGCTGTCGCCGATGAAGATGTTGTCCGTACCGGAGGTGATCACCGTTCCGGTGAACGACCCCAATGCCGTATTCCCCGCGCCGGTCGCGCTCTCCAGCGCATTCTTGCCGACGG
>CAMLOB010000480.1 GCA_946481475.1 uncultured Chlorobiota bacterium
GGATGATACGGCTCTCCGCAGACGGTTCTGCGGAGAGTTTTTTTCTGTAGGGACTTTGTTTCAAAGTCCCGATCATGAATCCTTCAACCTCAACATTTGCTATTTTCGGGCACATGGCCAATACAGAACAGATAATATCTCTTGTCGGCGTCGATCAGCTTGCATTCCTCGGGTTCAACGACGCCAACCTTTTGATTCTTGAATCCCGGTTCAATGCCGTACCGGTTGTTCGGGGGGATTCGGTGATTATCCGTGGCGAGCAGGAAGATGTGGAACTCCTCAGCCGGGTGGTCAACGAGATGATCTATATGGTTCGCCGCAACGGCACACTGATGACGACCGATGTCGAGACCATCATCGATGTGGTTGCCGGAGGAGAACACCACGGTGGTGGAACCGCTCTGAAAGGAGAAGAACTCGAGGATGTCATTCTCTTTGCCAACAAGAGCGTCATCAAGGCTCGTGGAGAACGCCAGCTTGAATACGTCCGGAAGGTGCGGGAAAACGATATCGTTTTCTCGATCGGTCCGGCCGGTACGGGTAAAACCTATTTAGCCGTCGCCATGGCGGTGAACGCCTACCGCAACCGGGACGTGACGAAGATTATCCTGACGCGACCGGCCGTCGAGGCGGGTGAGAATCTGGGGTTTCTTCCGGGAGATCTTCAGGAGAAGATCGATCCCTATCTGCGCCCTCTCTACGATGCGCTGGATGACATGATCCCGCCGGAGAAACTGAAGTCGATGGCCGAGCGCCGGGCGATTGAGGTGGCTCCGCTTGCGTTCATGCGCGGAAGAACGCTCAACAACGCATTTGTGATTCTGGACGAAGCGCAAAACACGACGGCGTTGCAGATGAAGATGTTCCTGACGCGTCTGGGGGCAAACAGCCGGGCGATCATCACCGGAGATCTGACGCAGATCGACCTGCCGAAGAACGTGGAAAGCGGTCTGATTCAGGCCGAATCGATCCTCAAGGGGATCGAGGGGATCGGCTTCGTCTACTTCGATAAATCCGACGTGGTGCGGCACAAACTTGTCAGGGAAATTATCCGCGCCTACGAAGAACACGGCGTATCGGGGGGGCTTTGATCTGTTTCGTTCCCCCTTCTGTGCCCGGAAACCGGTCAGGAAGCGGAACGAAACATGGTCTGATGCAGCCTCAGGGACTGGAGGATCAACGATCATGGTGGCGTAGTGGAAATCTTCCGCATCGACTTTCTTGAGATCAGAGTTGTCGACCTGATTGATATCGGGATCGTTGCCTTTGTCCTGTATCGACTCTACGCCGCGATGCGCGGGACGATCGCCGCGCAGATCTTTGTCGGTCTGGTTCTGATTATCGGTGCGGGCGTCGTCAGCCAGTTCCTGGAGATGAAGCTGCTGAGCTGGATGCTCCAGACCGTCAGCTCGATCTGGGTGATCGCCTTGATTATCCTCTTCCAGCCCGAACTGCGACGTATCCTTCTGGTGCTCGGCAGGCAAGGGTTTACCACGTCGATGCAGGAGTATGATATCGAACACGTGGTGACCGAGATCGCCGAGGCTGCAAAGGATCTTTCCGAGCGTCGTTTCGGCGGGTTGATCGTCGTCTCCCGCGCTACCGATGTCTCCTTCACGGTCGATACCGGCGTTCCGGTCGGCGCCTCGCTGTCGAAAGAGTTGTTGATGACGATCTTCAATCCGAAGTCTCCTCTTCACGACGGAGCCGTTGTCGTCGACGGCGAACGGATCGAGTCGGCCCGGGTGATCCTCCCCTTCAGTACCGTGATGAAAACTCCCGATCAACAGCTCGGCACCCGCCACCGGGCCGGTGTGGGCATGAGCGAGCATGCCGACGTCTTCGTGGTGATCGTCAGCGAGGAGACCGGCTATATCAGCTATGCGATGGAAGGACAGCTTTACTATAACAAGTCGATTGAAGAATTGAAGAGCGTCATGCGCCGGGTACTGACGCGGGATCGTGATCAGCGAGCGCTGCCCCTCTGGAAAAGGATCGGTCTGATCCTTCCGGGCATCGGCCTGAAAAGGAAAACGGTATGAACTTCTTTCTGAAGTAGTTATAAATGCAGACAGATCAACATAACCGCCGAATGTTGTCGGCCTATCGCCTCTCCGAAGAGTTGCAGGATCAGGGGATTGATAATCCGGATGTCCTGAAAGCTGTTGCCGAAATCCCCAGAGAGTGGTTTGTGCCGGAAGGGTTCCGGGGTCGCGCCTACGAGAACGAAGCGTTGCCGATCGATTGCGGACAGACGATTTCCCAACCCTACACCGTTGCCCGAATGACGCAATTGCTCCATCCGTACGACGGAATGAGGGTCCTGGAGATCGGCACCGGCAGCGGATACCAGGCAGCGGTCCTTTCGGCAATCGGTTGCCGTGTCTGGTCGATCGAGCGTGTTCCCGAGTTGCTGAAGACTGCCCGGCAGCGACTGGAGGCTCACGGTTTTCATGTCGCCACGCGGCTCGGTGACGGGACGGTGGGGTGGAGCGAGTTCGCTCCCTATGACGGCATTATCGTTACGGCCGGGGCGCCGAAGATTCCTTCTCCCCTTGTCGCTCAGCTTGCTGTGGGGGGACGTCTGGTAATTCCGGTCGGCAAAAAGGATACGCAGCAACTCTTTGTCGTCACCCGGGTTTCCGAAGATGATTATGAAGTCGAGGAGTACGGCGAGTTCCGTTTTGTGCCGTTGATCGGCAAGCGGGGATGGGAAGGATAGGATAGAGTCGCCGCATCGGATCTTCAACCCTTTTGTGGCGGGCAGTGATAAGTGATAACGAAGAGAAGAGAGAGACTGCGAGAATGGAAGAGAAGAGAGCGAACCCCGCCGCGCCGATACGCGTTCCGGTGCTGGTCGGACCCACCGCTTCGGGCAAGACCGCCCTTGTCCTCCGCATCGCAGAGAGTGATCCCCGCATCGAAGTCATCTCCGCCGATTCCCGACAGGTCTACATCGGCATGGATATCGGCACAGCCAAACCTCCGAAGGAGATCCGTGACCGGATTCCACATCATTTGATAGATATTCTCACGCCTGATCAGGCATACTCGGCCGGCCGGTTTGCCCGCGATGCCCGGGCTGCAATAGATGCCGTTCTTTCCAGAGGACATATTCCTGTTGTTACCGGCGGAACCGGTTTCTACGTCCGGGCACTCTTCGAAGGATTGTCGGCTCCGGCGGTCGATCGGGAGATCGTTGCCGAACTGGAACGGCGCGCCGGGACGGAAGGCTATGAAGTCATCTACGAGGAGTTGAAACGGGTGGATCCCGAAGCGGCGGAAATGCACCCGAAAGAAAACCGCGTGAAGACATTTCGGGCTTTGGCCTGTTGGCTGCAGACCGGTGAGAAGTACAGCCGCTTCCTGCAACAGGAAAAAGAGTCCATGCAGTTACGCCCGATGATCTGCACTCTTCTGCCTGAGCGGCGGGAGCTGTATGAGCGAATCAACGACCGGGTCTATGAGATGTTCGAGCAGGGGCTTGTGCTGGAGACCGAGAGTTTGCTGAGGGCCGGTTTCAAGTCGGACGATCCCGGGTTGATAACGGTCGGTTATCGGGAAGTCATTGCCATGATCCAGGGGCGGATGTCTCCGCACGAAGTCATCCCCGCCGTCCAGCAGTCGACGCGACGCTATGCCAAGCGGCAGATGACGTGGTTCGGAAATCAATTGACGGGGGATCGCGTTGTTCGTTCGCCGGAGGAAGGGGAGGAATGGTTGCGTGGGTTGTTGTTGCCGGTTGAATAGTTCAATGGTTACTGAGGCTGTCGGTTCCGTCTAAACCCATTGCC
>CAMLOB010000481.1 GCA_946481475.1 uncultured Chlorobiota bacterium
CTCTTCAAGGATTTGCGTCTGCAGCTCCTGTGTTGAGTCCATGCTCATAGAACTACCTGCCTCCATAAATAGAATAGTGAACAGAATACGTGCAGTGAAAATTATCCCCCCCGCAGGTGGGAAACACTGACCGATGTCATGTTCGCTTTCCGACCCGGGACTTTTTCCCGAATCGTTTCATGAAGCGCCGGCGATTCCGTCCTTCCGTGTCCGGATTCTTCGGTTGTCAGTTGTCAATCAGGCCCCGCTTGCAAGGCCCACATCGTGTGCTTTCATCTTTTTGTCCCGCCTGATCGATCGGACGATAAAGCCGACCAGGATCAGCAGGGTGAGGGTCCCCGCAATCTGCAGGGCGGTGGTGATCGCAAAACCGTACTTGCCGGTTGTCGGGTTGTACTCGAAGCAGAGCAGGAGCACCTGGTCTGCCAGCGACCCGATCTTGTTGTTCGATGCCTCCACAAGTCCCAGTTGCACATCCTGCGGATCGAACTCGACCCCGAAGAAGTATCGCGAGACTTTTCCGGTCGGCGTCAGGAGCATGATCGCCGCCGAGTGGGCATACTGTCCGGTCTCCTCGTCCCGCTCGTACTTGAACCCGACCTGCTCGGCCAGCTTCGCCACCGACGCGCTGTCGCTTGTCAGGAAGTGCCAACCCTTTTCGGCACCATCGCGATTGAACAGCCGGATGAAGCTTTCCCGCTTCATTTCCGCAACGTCGCTCGACTCGGTATGGTCGAAGCTGATCGAGACGATGTTGTAGTCTTCTCCGACCTCCGGTTCCACACCTTTGAGAGTGCGAACCGTACCGTTCAGGATCTGACCGCAGAGCATCGGGCAGCCGTAGTAGACCAGCGTCAGGATCACCGGCTTCCCTTCTTCAAAGTAGTCGCCGAGCCGGACCTGTTTGCCGTTCTCGTCGGTGAACTGCAGATTCAGGTCCACCTGCTGATCAAGCTTCTGCTCGATCTGGATATTCTTCGTCAGCGTATCGAGCCGTTTGTCCTGCTGTGCCTGAAGTCCGCTCCAGACGAGCGGCAGCAGAAACAGGACAAGGATCGCCGTCGGCAAACAACGTGCGCGGCGACTGTGTGCAATTCGATATTCGGTTGTCAATTCAGTCATAGTATCACCGGATCTTCAATAAAACGGAACGTCTGCATCCTCAACGTCCCTTTCCGTTCCCGTCGATGCGCTTCCGGTGTTCTTCTAATTGGTCGAAGTCGTATCGGGTTCGGCCTGCGTTTCGGCGGCAGCCGGAGCCTCGGTAGTCGTGGTCGGCATTGCCGCCGTAGCTTTTGCCGAATCTTCGGCGGTCATCACCCGGTAGGGGAGACCTTCGCTGACGACCGACTTCATCGCCTCCTCGATCGGCATCGAGTTCGGCGTTTCCCCTTGCAGACTTGAATCCACTTTCTCCACATAGTGCGTCAGGTCGACATGGGGAGAGACCTGTACTTCGGGGCCTGGGTTGTTCCACCCGTCGACGGCGACCGGAGAGAGAGGGGGAGTGTTCTGCTCGTGGTTCGATTCGAAGAGCTTCAGCATCCCGTACATCGAAATGTAGGAGACCGCGACGATGGCGACCAGTCCGATGATGAACTGGACAATCGCCCGGAAGTTCAGGTCACGATACTGCGAATGGTCGTGCAGGTGCCCGTCCGGAATGTGGGAGGAAGCGCTTCCTCCCGATCCCTGGTGCCCGTGACCATGCGATATATGTTTTGCGTTCTTTGTCATGATTGCACTCTTTTCTGAGCGTTAAGCTTTTACGGCGGCCGGATGCTCGTCGATGACCGGTTTCGCCCCTCTCATGCGGGGGTCGTGCGCCGGAAGGAGGGGCTCCTTCATCTTTGCCAGTCCGTTCAGGAACAGCCAGAGCCAGAGTCCGCCGATACCGAGGAAGGTCGCGAAGTCCAGCCAGTGGATGTTCAGACCTTCGGCATGTCCGACTTCCTGAAATGCCGGCTTGATCTGCCAGAACATGTCGATGAAGTGGACTGCAAGGATATAGATGGCCATCCTTTTCAGATGCTGCGGGTTCCGCTTCCACTTCCGCTGGATCAGGATAAGGAAGGGGACGATGAAGTGGAAGATCAGCAGTCCGTATCCGATGTATTCGTTGACGCCCGTGGTCCTTTTCAGGAACCAGCCCGCCTCCTCGGCGATGTTCGCCGACCAGATAATCATGTACTGTGAGAAGGAGACGTAGGCCCAGAAGACCGTCAGGGCGAACATCAGGTTGCCCAGGTCGTGATATGTTTTCGTGTCCAGATACTTCGAGAACGGAGCGTATGGGGAACTGCTGACGGTCATCACGTTGCTGAGAGCGATCGCGCTGATCGCACCGCCGATCATGAAGATCACACCGTACATCGTCGAGAACCAGAAAGGCTCCAGCGACATCATCCAGTCGGTCATCGAGAAGTTCACCGTCAGCATGAACAGGACAAGTCCGCCGCCGCTCAGCCGCTGGATGGTCCGCATGTTCGAGAGGCTTGTGTCCAGCGTCCGCTCTTCTCTGAGCAGAAGCCGCCGCAGCGTCATCGTCAGGAAGATCCAGAAGAGGAAGTAGAAGGCGAGCCGGGCGTACCAGAAGGGTTCGTTCAGGTAGAACGACTTCAGGTCGAGCATGTGATGTTCCGAGGCCGACAGATGTTCCGGGTGCATCCACTTGCCGTAGAGGACATCCGAGCCGATGATGATCGGCACGATCAGCAGGGCCATCAGGATCAGCGGACTGAGTGCGCTCCCGTTGAACGTTCCGGCCTGCAGGAACCGGCGGATCGTGAATCCCCACTTGCCTGCGGTCAGGTTGTGCAGAAGAATCCAGCCGATCATGCCGAGCGTGATCGTGATCCAGTAAGCGTAGCCGAAGATGTAGGACTGATAGAAGGCCTCGGCGTCGGTGATCCACCCGACGGCCATAAGTACCACGCCGAGGAGACCGACGATCATTGCGGTCCTGCTCATCCGCGCATATTTGTTCTGCAGTTCTGCGCTGGTGCCGTTCATACCTTAGTGTTCTATGCTAAAAATGCTTCAGTTATTGTTCGCTGTCGTATCGCTGTCCGCTTCGGTTGCTCCACTGCCGGTTGCCGCCGTATCGACGCTTGTCGCCGGTGCGGTCGTCCCTGCTGTTCCGGCTGCGCCGCCGCTCTTCTGCAGCGCACGGATGTAGGCGACGATCGCCCACCGGTCTTCCGGTTTCACCCGGCTTGCGTAGCTGTACATCTGGCCGAAACCGTTGGTGATGACGTCGAAGAAATACCCGGCGGGGGAGGAGACCAGACGGGGATCGGTGAAGGCCGGCGGCGTCTTCAATCCCCGGTTCCCTCTGCTCCGCTGGATAATCATGCCGTCTCCCTGACCGGTATAGCCGTGGCAGGGAGAGCAGAAGATGTTGTAGCGCTCGCGTCCCCGGAGCATCACCTTCTCGGTCACTTCCATCGGGAAGACGTCGGCATGTTTGCCGGCCTCATCCAGACCGGTATACATCAGGTCGTTCTCCCGAAGATGATCCCGACTGTCCTCCCAGTTGTTTGTCGGCACGGTCCCCTCAACCAGAGGACGGGACATCCGCTTGTCTGCATAGAAGTTGCTCCGCTCCAGCGGCTCGCCGTACTCCTGATCGTAGAGTTCCGACCGGCAGCCCGATGACAGGAGGGCGACGGCTGCGAAGGCGACCGGAAGGAAAGCGCGGGTTATGATTCTGCCGAAAGTTCTCATCGTTGTTGTGCTATCGTTGCTCACGGGCAATGTTCCACAGTCCGATCGAGGCCACCGGGCCAATC
>CAMLOB010000482.1 GCA_946481475.1 uncultured Chlorobiota bacterium
GGAAACTTTCTTGCAATGTCCGGGAATCGGGAGTCGACCTGATGACACTTTCGGCCCACAAGATTCATGGCCCGAAGGGGATCGGTCTGCTCTACATCAACAAGGAACTGGAACTTGCATCGCTGATTCACGGAGGAGCGCAGGAACGGGACCGGCGGGGCGGTACCGAGCCGGTGGAACTGACGATCGGTTTTGCCGAGGCCGCACGAATCGCCGAAGAGCGGAAGGAAGAGAGCGTCGAAGGAATGGAGGCATTGAAGGACAGACTTCGGAACCGGCTTGCGGCAATTGAAGGCATCCGATTCGTCACGCCGGACAGAGATGCGCTGCCGAATATCCTGAACATCACATTCGACGATGCCGACCGACTGGATGGTGAAGGATTGATCGTCGGCATGGACATCAGGGGCGTCGCCGTATCCAACGGCTCGGCCTGTACCTCCGGCAGCATGCAGCCAAGCCACGTCCTCTCGGCAATGGGTTATCCGGCAGCGCAGGCAAAGGCAGCCGTCCGGTTCTCACTGAGCCGCTTCACCACTCCTGAAGAAATCGACCGCGCAGCAACGGCAATGGAAGAGGTTGTGGAGAAGATGAGGAGAGGGCAAGGTTCAAAATGAAAATTTCAAAAAAGGATGAGGGGGATACGACTTCCTCTATTCAACCGGATCCGTCTTTACTTCTTTTTGGCCTTTTGCATTTACCACATCCCTCCTATCCGGCTTTCCGCCTCTTGTTCAGATACTCCACAAGGGCTACATCATAGGGCGTCCTCGTATCCAGCAACGCATAGTCGATCCGGTGTTCACGGGAGCGGCGTTTCAGATTCTCGGTAAACTCGGTCATGGCCTCGGCATAGGCTTTCCTGATCTGGTACGGCTGGGTCACCATCTCCTCTCCCGTCTCCATATCGAGGAAGGTCGCGTCGGTCCCGAAATCGAATGTCCGCTCCAGCGGATCGAGAATCTGCAGCGCAAGAACTTCGTTTTGCTTGTGGCGGAATCCCTTCAGAGCAGTAATCACGTCGTCGGGATTGTCGAAGAAGTCGCTCAGAACAATTACCAGTCCGCGCCTTTTGATCCGCTCGGCCAGCCGTCCCAGCGCTCCGGCTGTTCCGGTCTCCGCCCCCTCGCCCGGTTCGGCCTTTGCCAGTGTCTTCAGAATTTCCTGCAGGTAACTCGGCCGGGCACTCGGGGGAAGATAGGCTCGCAGATCGGTGTCGTAGACGGCAACGCCGACGGCATCCCGCTGTTTGACCATCAGGAGAGAAAGAGCGGCGGCCAGGGAGACTGCGTAGTCGTACTTGGAGATCTGTCCCGGCGACGCATATCGCATCGATGAAGAACCGTCGACGACGATCCAGGCTTTCAGATTGGTCTCTTCCTCGTACTGCTTGATGTAGTAGCGGTCGGTTCGACCATAGACCTTCCAGTCGACATACCGCAATTCATCCCCCGGCATATACTGACGATGTTCGGCAAACTCCACCGAGAACCCATGATAGGGGGACTTGTGCAGGCCGGTGATAAACCCCTCCACCACCATGCGGGCCCGCATCTCCAGCGATGAGATCTTCGAGACAACGTCGGGCTGCAGATATTTGCGATAGTCGACCATGCGTCAAGCATACGGAATTTTGTGGTGAGGCGAAACAGGGAGATCGAACGGACGGCAAGGGATTGTATTTTGCGTCAGATCCATCCTGACAAAGTAAAGCATGATCGCACGATTCCGCTACAGACTGATTTTCATACTTCTTCTCGGAGTGATTCCGTTCGGTTGCACCGGCGAGTTCGAAGCTCCGGCTTCCGAAAAGACCGAAATCGTGATCGGACTCAACCCTTCCGAACGGTCCGAGGAGACGCAGCGGAATGCTGACCTGCTGGCAGGATTGATTGCAAAGAAAATCAATATGCCGGTTCGCATGTTTGTTGCGCAAGACTACAGCGGACTGGTGGAGGCATTGCGGGGACGGACCGTCGACTTTGCGTTTCTTGCACCGGTCAGCTATGTTCATGCCGAACGGATTGCCGATGCGGTCGTGCTGCTGAAGGCCGAACGATACGGCAGTCCCTTCTACTTCGGCTGCATCGTGGTCAACGCCGACAGTCCCTACCGAACGATTGAGGATCTGCGGGGGAAACGGATTGCCTGGGTCGATCCCTCCAGCGCATCGGGGCACCTCTTCCCGAAGGCGGGACTGATAGAAGCCGGATACGACCCCGATTCCCTTTTCAGCAAACAGGTCTTCGCCGGCGGACACGACGCGGTCCTCCTCTCGGTCCTCAACGGCACCATCGAGGCAGGGGCGACCTATGCCAACGACACCTCCGGGATCAGCGGATCATGGACACAACTGGAGAAGGGAGAACTGCGCGCGAGAATCCGCCCGATTTTCTTCTCGCAACCGATTCCGGGAGACAACATCGCGACCTCACGCTATATGATCGAGAACTATCCTGATCTGGTTCGGCAGGTAACCGATGCGGTTGCCGGAATGCACAAGGATCCGGAAGGGGTGGAGATCATGCGCTCGATGTATCACGTCGATGCGATGGTCCCGGCAACAAGTGCCGATTACGATCCTGTACGGAATGCGGCAAAGTTGTTGAATCTGGATATGACAGGAAAGATCAGCAAGGATGACCCGCAACGGATTGAACAGGATCGCCGCAATAGGCTCTATTCATGGTTATTTGTCGGCGGACTGGCAGTCGTCGGCATCGGTATTATCGCCGTACAGGTAAGGAAAGATCCAAAAGCTGCGCCCGGCGCGGGCGTTCCGGTGCCAACGGAAAATGTTGATCCTGAAAAGGACCTTCCGGATTTACAGTTTTCCCTCAGGAATATCTCCGTAGCCTTCGACAAGGCTGAAGGAGGGAAGATCATCGCTCTGGACGACCTCACACTTGATATACGCCCTGCGGAGTTCATCGGCATTATTGGTCCTTCCGGAGCAGGGAAATCAACACTCCTGCGAGTTCTGAATCGCGCGATCGAGCCGACCGGCGGAGGGATATTCTTTCACGGCAGAGAGGTGACCCGGCTTCGCGGGAAAGAACTGTTTGCCCTCCGCAGCAGAATCGGTTTTATCTACCAGCAGTTCAATCTCGTCAAATCGATTTCCGTATTGCGGAACGTGCTGAGCGGTCGACTCGCCTCGGTCGCAACGCTCCGCTCTCTGCTCGGCTTCTTTCCCGAAGCCGATGTCGACAAGGCAAAGGAAATCCTGCAAGATGTGGGACTGGAGGAGAAGACGAAGAGTCGGGCGTCCACCCTGTCGGGGGGGCAACAGCAACGAGTAGCAATCGCCCGCGCTCTGGCGCAGGAGCCGGAGGCGATGCTGGCCGACGAGCCGACCGCCTCGCTTGATCCGGTTCTGGCCGAATCCATACTTTCGTTGCTCCGCCGGATCAACCGGGACCGGCGTATAACGGTTGTGGCGAACCTCCATTCGATTGACCTCGCCCGAAGGTATGCCACCCGCATCCTTGCGCTCCGCTCCGGCAGAATTGTGTTCGACGGTTTGCCGACGGAACTGACCGAGGAGCAGATCGAAAACATTTACTTTTCCGGTGAAGGGAACGAGAGAGAAGGTCGGAACAGGAAGTAAAAAAAGGAGAGCCGTCGTCGAACCGACAACCGCTCCCCGTATGAAAGGATCCCATAGATCTCTTATTTGCCGTCCCCTTCCGGAATCACTTCTTCCAGACCGTCGACATTGACGTTCAGATCGGTCTCGCCGTCCCCTCCACCTTTCAGAAAAATAAAATAG
>CAMLOB010000483.1 GCA_946481475.1 uncultured Chlorobiota bacterium
TTCATATTTCGATCGGGTAGCTGTGGTTGGGAATGATGATCGCCTCTTTTTTCCCCTCCACTGGTTGCGTGGCGAATTTGTACCGGTCTCCGTAGAACTCCTTGACTCCGGTGGCGTTCAGCACGTTCAGCGCGATGGTCGACGTGTGCCCCCGTCCGTTGATCCGGAAGCTGAGTGTCGTGTGGAGCAGAAACGTGGGATCGGCCCCTATCGAAAAGGCACGTTCTTCATCGTAGACCACATCTTCCGCCGCGACTGAGGCGGGAAGGTCGACCGGAGTGCGCCGGTCTCCCCCCTGAAACGTTGTCCGGACGTTCAGACTCAGGACGTTCCTGCCTTCCTCACCAAGATTCCATTCCTTCCCGCACAACAGGTTGACGACATAGTTCCTGTTGAACCGCGTGTCGCGCCAGAGGCCGTCTCCCCCCGCATAGCGTGACTCGAAGAGGGAACCGCTCAGCAGGAAGTAGTAGCCGTCCTTCAGGAAGTGCTCCAGCGTCAGGTCGATCCCGTAGTTCCGTCCCTTCCCATCGTTCGTCAGCGAGTCGTTCAGGAACCAGTCGTTCTCCATGTTGATGAAGGAGAAGGGACTGTTCGGCACGACCGGGATGCTGAAGAGGTATTGATAGTAGGGCTCGATCTTCAGACGGAAGTCGGGGGTGATCTCCAGATCATAACTCAGAACCAGATGGTGAGCCTTCGAGAAGTCAAGGTCCCTGTTCGGGTAGAGAATGGCGTCGCCGGCTTCGGCTTGGGCAAGATAGAAGTTGAGTCGTTCCAGTCGACTGTGGAGTCCGTAGGCGATGCCGAGTCTCTGGTCGGGCCGGAACCCCCACGCGATTCCGGCACGCGGTTCCACCGTGTAGTGACCATTCAGCGTGAAGAACTGTCCGTGCAGTCCCAGCGTCGCCTGCCATGCGTTGCCGAGCGATATGATCGAACTGGTGTAGGCGCTCAACAGAAAGCCGGTCCCGCTCCGGTCAACGATGGTCTGAAGTCCTTCCTCCGGTTCGGGCGCTCTCTTCAACAGCATGTCGTAGTTGAGTGCGGTCAGTTCCAGTCCGGTCCTGTTCAGGTGGTCCTTTCCCACCTCCGCATTGATGAAAGAAGAGAGAACGGCGTTCCAGGTTGTCGAGGTGATCTTCTCATCGGGATGGAGTCGCAGTTCCGTGTCGATCCTTTCGGTCGACAAATCGATCCCGTTGCCGCCGACGGCCAGACTCGACCTGAAGAAGGCGTCTCCGCTCAGCGGCAGCGTGTAGTTGATGCCGGCCGCGCCCATGAACTGATCGACCGATTGTTCCTGTCTGTCCTGAAGGTACTGCCATTGTGTGCTGTCGGTCTCCGCACTCTGACCCGAGCCGTCGATCCCTCCGATGCCCCAGACCGAGAGGATGCCCGTGGCGTTCATGGGGAAGTGGAGTTTGAACGACAGGTCCTGATAGTGTGTGCCGTCGGCATCGTCCGGCAGCAGGGGGTGAAGCAGAGAGAGGGTGGAGTAGCGATAGTTGAAGATGTAGGATGAACTCTTCCCCTCGACAAAAGGGCCTTCCGAGGCGAGATCGATGCCGATCAGGCCGATCTGCGCGCGGTGCTCCCGTTGCCGGGGATTCCCCCGTCGCATACGGATATCGAAGATGCCGGAGAGTGCGTTGCCGTACTCGGCCGGAAAGGCACCGGTCAGGAAATCGGAGTTGTCGAGCAGATGGCTGCTCAGAACCGTCAGTCCCCCTCCGCCGAAAACCTCCAGATCGGCGAAATGATTCGGGTTCGGAATTTCCACACCCTCCATGCGCCACGCGGTCGACTTCGGAGCGTTGCCCCGGATCACCACACCGTTGTTGCCGACGGCTCCGGCTACCCCGGCAAAGGAGGAGGCCAGTCGGGCCGGATCGTCGAATCCCCCCGCATACCGGCTCCCCTCCTCGACGCTCAGCATTCGCGCACTCGTAACGGCCGTCCGGTTCAGGGCTCTTCCCTTGAGGGTCCGGGCTTTGATGACCACCTCATCGCCGGTTTCGGAGGATTCGATCAGACTGACCGTGAGGAAGACTTCCTTGCCGGAACCGACGATGATCTCCTTCAGGAGGACCGGTTCATATCCGAGCGACGACACCCGGATATCGTAGCGTCCCACCGGCACGCCGATCAGTCTGAACTCTCCGGAAGCGTTCGTCGCACCGCCGATCACCGGATCGGTCCCCTCAAGAATCACCGTTGCCCCCGGAATCGGCATGCGCGACGCCTCGTCGAGGACCTGACCGCCGACGGTCTGAGTCGGAGACTGGGCCGGAAGCGCTCCACCCGGAAGGGAGAGCAGAAGCAGGAGCACCCGGATGATCCTGTGTGTCCGGATGCGATGATGCGCGTTTGGTTCTCTTGTCATACTCCCGTAGCTTGATGTCCATTCCGCCGGAATCCCTCTGTCCGGGTCTTCCGATGCGATTTCAGTGAACGGGAAACTAATCCTCCCGGTCGGGGAGGTTCAATACTGATATATCAGTAATCTGATGGAACGGCTTTCGACACTTCTTGAAGAGTACAACCGGGTGCTCTCGGCGCAGCGATTTGTCGCCGATGAACTGGACTACGGGATACTGGAAGGACACGTTCCGTTTCTGGAACAGCTTGCGCGGATCGGCAACAGCTCCGTTTCGGTCTTCGATCTCCACAGAAAAGAGCACGTCTACACCTCTCCGGCATACCATCTGATGCTGGGATACGACATCGATGCCGTCGAGGACGATCTCTTCTTTGACCGGAAGATCCATCCGGAAGACTACGTGGCGTTGCTTGAGCACGGGATCGAAATGATGCGCTTCTGCTTCGATCTCTCTCCGGATAAACGAAAGGACTTCAAGCTGGTGAACGAGTACCGGATGGAGAACGGGGGGGGAGAATACGTCCGCGTGATCGAGCAGCATCAGGCGCTGGAGCTGGATCGGCGGGGGAATCTGTGGCTTGCCCTCAGCCTTGTCGATATTTCGCCGGATGGGGATGTCGGTACGGGAGTGAAGAGTCACCTGATGAATTTCCGGACGGGAGAACTGTTCCGTTTTCCGGTCGGCAGACCCCGGAAAGACTCCTCCCTTCCGAAACTCAGTGCGCGGGAACAGGAAGTGCTGGGTCTGATACGGGAGGGACTGATCAGCAAGGAGATTGCCGACCGGCTCTACATCAGCGTCCACACGGTCAACACGCATCGCCAGCGGATTCTGGAGAAGCTCAAGGTCGGCAACTCGCACGAGGCGATCATCTATGCTTCACGGCTTGGTCTGCTCGGGTGAACGAAAGACGTCGGATACCGACTCTCTTGATCCTTGTTCGGTCTTACCTGCCCTGATTTACCGGAAGTGGAATGATTCGTACATTACGGCATGAAAACGAAGAGTGAGAGAAGACTAATAGATTTGTTTGCAGGAGCGGGAGGGCTGACGTTGGGATTCACCGAAGCGTTCGGGCATACCTTCGTTCCGGTTTGGGCGAACGACTTCAACCGGGATGCCTGCGCCACATACAACGCAAATTTCGGCGAACATTGCACGTACGGTGATCTTGTCGCTTTGCTTGATGATCCTGCCGTTCGAATTCCGGAAGCCGACATTGTTATCGGCGGACCGCCGTGTCAGGGGTTCAGTCTCTTGAATAAGAACCGGGAAGACGATCCCCGAAAACAGATGTGGCGTCCCTTTCTGGAAGTCGTCAGGCGATCCGGAGCCGATGTGTTTGTCATGGAAAACGTCCCGCAACTTCTCGGTTCTCCCGAACATG
>CAMLOB010000484.1 GCA_946481475.1 uncultured Chlorobiota bacterium
GGACCGATTGTCGGCGCGATGGCGGCGATCCTGTTCGGACTGCTCTTCGTCCCGTTTGCCAGAATTTTCCGGTTCGGGGCCAGTTTCCTTTTGATTGTTCTCCTCAATCTCGGCGTTGCCTCGCTGGTCTTTCCCTCGCTGATCGAGTCGATCTTCGACAGCATCGGCAGACGGGCGGCGACGATGGAACAACTCTCAGGGGATGCCTCGCTGCAATCCCGGATTCTGGAATCGAAGACGCTGATCGAGCGGAGGATACCGGCTTCGCCGGTGATCGGCCACGGCTACGGGGTCCGGTATCTGTTCTACGATCTTGCCGTCCGCTACTCCCACAGGACCGGGTATACGCACAACGGATATCTCTTTCCCATCTACAAGTTCGGCATCCCGGCCGGCCTTCTTCTTCTGTTCACGCTCTTCTCACCGCTGATCCGCATTCCGTTCTCCAGCTACGGAACTCTGTCGCGTGAACACCGGATGTTTCTTGTCGGGGCGGTCAGCGGACTCGTCGGACTCCTTGTCTCGAATCTGACCGCACAGAATCTCTCGACATATCTTCATCTGGTGATCTATGCCGCACTCTTTGCCGTGATCGACTATGTCCTGTCCGATCAGACCATCCAACGCTCACGGATGGAGGAACGAGAAGGGGGGGAGAGACCGGCAGGCATCCCTCACACCTCGTCGGACCGCGTATGAATATCCGCAAGTTCTTCACAGCGGTCAGCGTCGGGTCGGACATCAGCCTGACCATCATTCTGCAGGGGATCACCGGTCTGCTGGCCCTGGCCCTTCAGCCGTTGATTGCCCGAAAGCTGGGGGCCGGCGGGTGGGACACCTACAGCCTCTGCATGCAGACCTATGCGACGATCGGCTCGGCGGTGATCGACTTCGGCATCTTTGCCTTCGTCTTTCCCAAGGTCGCCGTCACCAGAGATTTCGCCTCGCTCCCCTTCGCTTCAGCCGTCCTTCTGCGAATTCCGACGTTCCTTCTGGCCGCCACCGTTACGCTCGGGGTGGCTGCGGCATTCGGCGATGCTGAGTACTGGTATCTGATTCTTGCCGGTCTGTTCGTGGTCTTCATCGCAAGCCGGTTTCCGGGGATGCGTCAGGCGATGGAGATGATCTGGCGGATCAGGGGGAGAACCTGGGTGGTTGCCGGGATCAGCGTGATGGATATGAGCATTTTTATCCTGGCGATTCTTCTGCTGCCCGATCTGGTTGCCCGGAGCGTTCTCTCGGTGATCATCACGTTCTTCCTCTCGAACGTGCCGGGATTCGTCGTCGTCACCTATCCGATCCTTCGCCGCTATTTCGCCACCCCGGGAGCGCCCCGGCGCGTTCCGCTTCGCTACCTGAAGCAGGTCGTCTACGGCTCGGCCCCTGTCGCCCTGATGGTCCTTTCGGCCCAGATCTTCGGTCGGGTGGAACCGCTGATTATCAACGCCGTTTTCGGCAAGGATCCGGTCGGCGACTACATGGCGGCGATTCTGCCGATCGGCGGCACCGCCTTTATCGCCTCGACTATCGGCGTCGGACTTCAACCCCTGATTGCGCAGGCGTGGCGGGGGACCAGAGAGGATATCAGCGGGGAATGGATCCTGTCGATCGGCACCAGAATCCTGGGAAGCGTCGGCATTCTGATCGGGATGTTCTGCTTCATCTTCGCCGAACAGATCCTTTCGCTCTTCGGACCGGAATACGTCTCCAGCGCCTGGATCCTTCGGGTCTACTGCCTGACGAATCTGCTGGAGTTCGGCGTGATGTTCTACGATCAGTCTCTGATCGGCATCAACAAACATCGTCAGGTGATGGCCGGAACTATCGGTGCGCTGCTGCTGGCTCTCGGGTTCCAGATTGCCGGAGCGTTGCTCTGGGGAGTGCCGGGTATCCTTGCCGGGAAGATCGCTGCGGTCTCCTGCAAGATCGCCTACCAGCTCTCGATCTTTCGTCCCCGCTGGCGTCGCGAGGCGCTCTACGCTCTGGTCCGTCTCGGAGGAATCGTCGCCCTCTTCGGCGGTGGAGCCTATCTGGCCTATCTGCTCGACGTCTCGCCGGTAGTCGAAGGGGGAATCCTGCTGCCGGTTGTTCTCGGGGCGATGTTCCTCCTGAAAGTCATCGATCTGCCCGGCCTGAACAGATTGCGGGCCATCCGACTGAAACATGACTGAAGTGGAAGGGAGAGGAGAACCGGGGAATTTCGCAGACGGAATGATTTTCGTTACCGGTGTAAACGGATGATTCTCTTAACTTCACCCTCCGTTTCCCGATCCGGTGCCGGTTTCCCGGCAGCGAACTCGGTGAAGGCAATCGAAAAGGCATGAAAATACTCGGCATTACATCGCGCATACCCTGGCCTCTGACCGACGGGGCGCGCATCTGCATGTACCACGCTCTGTCGGGTCTGGCGGAGCGCGGCCATGAGGTGCATATCGTTGCACCGGAGGAAGGGGAAGGCCCGTTCGACCTCGGTCCGCTGGAATCGAAAGTCCGCATGCACGTTCTCCCGTTCGATCCGGGGAACAGGATCATCGGTGCGGCCAGAACGATTCTGGCCGACCGACCCTACACGCAGCTCCGGAAGGAATTGCCGGCGTTGTATGATCTTCTGGACCGTCTGGCCCGAAGCGAACGGTTCGATGTGATGTATGTCGATCAGTCCCACATGGCCGCCTACGGCTCCTGGATGAAGGAGAAATTCGGTCTCCCTTATCTCTTCAGAAGTCACAACGTCGAACATGAGATCTGGCGACGCCATACCGACCGCAGCCGCAATCCGCTGATGCGTCTCTGGCTGGAATCGCAGTGCGGAAAGTGGAAAAAATTTGAAGTCGAGGAGATGTCGAAGTCGGATGTCTGCGCGGCGATCACCGACCGGGATGCGGCGACAATCCGGACTCTTGTTCCCGGTCTGCACGTCGAGACGATTCCGGCGGCGGTCGATCTGGAGCGTTTCGACTATGTGGGGGATGAGAAACGGGAGGAGGGATCGATGATTCTTCTGGGAGGAATGAAATGGGCGCCGAACCGGGATGCGGCCATCTGGTTCGCCAATGATATTCTGCCGATGATCCTGCGCGAGGTGCCGACCGCTCGCTGCTATCTGGTGGGAGAGGCCCCGCCGCTGAACGAACTCCCTCCGCCGTCGGACTCGTTCCGGATCGAGGGGTATGTCGACGATATTCTTCCCTACTACCGTTCGATATCGGTCGGCATCATTCCCTTGAGAGTGGGGGGAGGAATGCGTGTGAAGATGGTGGAGATGATGGCCTCCGGTCTGCCGGTCGTCAGCACATCGATCGGTGCCGAGGGGAATCTGGCCCGTCCGGGGGAACACTATCTCAACGGGGATACTGCCGAGGAGATCGCCGCAGGGGTGATTCGTCTGCTGAAGAACCGGAAAGATCGCAAAACTTTTGCCGAACAGGGAAGGGGGTTTGTCGAGGCGGCGTATTCGGTCGGAGAGATCGGTCGCCGGTTCGAGGAACTTCTCCTGACGGCTGCAAACAGACGAAAAGTTGCATCGGAATTGACGGCATGACGCTTCCGCTTGAGATAATATTCTGGGTTTCGCTCGTATGGCTTCTCTACGTCTTCGCGCTCTACCCGCTGCTGATAAGTCTGCTCGCCAGGCTGCAACCGCGACCGATCAGGCGTTCGGAGGATTATCTCCCCGATGTCTGTTTCGTCATGGCCGCCTATAACGAGGAGGGGGTGATCGGCCACCGGTTACAGAGCTATCTCGACCTGAC
>CAMLOB010000485.1 GCA_946481475.1 uncultured Chlorobiota bacterium
CAGGTGAACGACAACCTGACGATCAACGGCGGAACGGTGGACGCATCGCCGATCGGAGCGACGACGCCGTCGACGGGTGGGTTCACGACGCTTGCGGCAACGAGCACGATCACGGGTGGGTCATCGCTGACGCTTGGCGACGACGCGACGCCGACGGCCGGGACGGTGGTGTTGAACGACAACACGAGTGCAAACGGATTCGAGGGGACGATCCTGACGGTGGCGGCACTGACGGCAGACCGGACGTATACGCTTCCGGATGCGGATGGAACAATTGCACTGGTTGGAAACGTCTCGGTGAGCACTGACGCAACGCTGACGGGTGATGGTACGGTAGGAACGCCTCTGGGGATCGACCTGACGAACGCGAACACGTGGACGGGAACGCAGACGTTGCCGGCGACTGCAGCACAGGGAGATGCGTTGATCGCCTCGACGAATGCGGGGACGACGACGATTGATGCGGCACGGATCGGAGCAGGATTGACCGATGCGCAGGTGAACGACAACCTGACGATCAACGGCGGCACGGTGGACGCCTCGCCGGTAGGAGCGACGACGCCGAGCACCGGCGCGTTCACGACGCTGACCGCAACGAGTACGTTTGACGCACAGGCGCCGGGGAACCTTGTCGGCAATGGCGCCGACGCCGAGCAGTTGCAGATCGACGGTCAGATTGGCGGCGTCGTCGATGTTGACATCAACGGAGATGTTGACATAAGCGGCACACTGACGCTGGGCGTGTTGGCGATGAACGGCAATCTGGATATGAACGGGAACAACATTGTTGACGTGAATAATCTGGAGTTCAGCCAGGCGGCGTCGCTCATCTCGAACACGGGGGGTGACGTCACGGTAAGCGATAACCTGGTCGTCACCGGAACGAGCGATCTTCGCGGCGCGGTGTCGAACACGACGGGCGACCTGACGATCGCTGACGTTGTCACGGTAAACTCCGGCGGTTCGACAGATTTGAGCTTCGACGAGACCAGCATCGTCCGCAACAGCGCGGCAACCGAAACGCTTGCGTTCGACAATACCGGTGCCGGAAACCTGAACGTGTTGATTAACGGCGCCACCTCGGTGACGAACTCGCGCCTGACGGTTGACGAGGGACACTGGACATCACAGGGGACGGCTCCGACTGCAGCCGGTGACGGAACGAACCTGGCAGCCGGCGTCACCGTCTCGACGACGGCGACCGACGTGGCGGGATTTCTGACCTCGACCGACGGCGGCACTATCGGTAACGGTGTGATCACCGTGACGTTCAGCAGCGCCTATGCGACCGACCCGGTCGTCGTGGTGACTCCGGGTGATGCGGCCACGGCCGGCGCCGGATTCTACGTGAACAACATTACCACCACAACGTTCGACATCAACGTCGCAACGACGCTTGGTGACGGAACGACGACCTACAGCTTCTACTATCACGTCATCGAGAATGACTAAGAAGTTGTCGTAGTCGCGCAGCCGCAAGGCAGGCACGGAAAAAAAGAGAGGGACGGGAAGCTGTATGCTTTCCGTCCCTCTCGCTTTTCAGGAAGTGCGGATGTATCCTCTCTCTCTCCGTTGTCTCACGGGTATGCTTCCGCCTTGTGATATCGAAACCCTGATGAATGTTCGTCGGCTTGCCGAATAGTCGTACCTTGCGGTCCCTCCTTTATAGAATCCGGGAATGACGGTATGTCTCCCGCCCCCCTCAAAACACGGCAACCCTCCAGCCGGATTGAAGATGCAATCTCTCGAAAACGCATAGCAGTTGTTGAGCAGCTTCATCAATCACAATTATGGAGGATTCGTATGAAACCCGTGCATCGGATTCCCGGAACGGCGATGTTGTGTATCGTCTGTTGTTCCTGGCTCGTTTGTTCCGCACTCTATTCCCAGACTCGTCAGTACAGGGCTGAAGAATTCCGGCTTGACGACAACGACGGTGAGACCATTCGACTGACGGCCCCTCACCCGATGCCCGGAGGGGCTTCCTATTCTCTTGTCCTTCCTCCTTCTCTTCCGGTCTCGGACTTTGTTCTGAGAGGAAATTCCGCCGGGGAACTCTCGGCTCTTGATCCGGGTGCGGCCTTCAACGATGTATCCTGGCTCATCTCGGGCAACAGCTCGACGAACCCGGCCAGTGATTTTCTCGGGACATCCGATTCGGTCGACCTTGTTCTCCGCACCAACAACATCGAACAGGTTCGCCTTACCGCAAGGGGAGATGTCGGTGTCGGAACTTCATCGCCGGTTGCTCCTCTGCATCTGCTGCGAACGTTCCCCGATACCGTGGCGGTCGATCCGTTCTTCAATGAACCTCTTGCCTTCGGTCTTCGTTCGGAGCTCTACAATCCTGCGGTCCCTTTCCCCGGCGGTATCTATGTCTCCGCCGCTCACCTGAACTTTATTCAGGGGGCAACTGATATGTCCGGAACCGGCGCCTTTGTCGGATCGGGCAGTCTTGTTGTGAACACGAATACCGGCGGAGGGATCGGAGGGCTGATCGGTGTGGTCGGCCAGGCGGTGCAGGCTGATGCCGGATCGGTGGTGGCCGGACGGGCGATGGGAGTGCAGGGGAGCGTGCAGTTATCCGACGGGACGATCAATGACGCGGTCGGTGTTTCGGGTGAGGTGTTTGTGGAAGGGGGAAGCATGAACCGTGCGACCGTGTTTGCAACGGAGTTCGATGTGAGCGGAACCGGGGTGTTGACCGAGGCTTTCGGTCTTTACGTTCGCAACCCGTATGTGGATGTCGGTGCGACGTTGACGGAGTTTACCGGGATCGAGATCGAGGATCTGACGTACGGGACGACGCGGACGGCGATTCGCTACAGAGGGTCGGGGGCAAACGCTCCCTTTATTCTGGAAGGGGATGGTGATGTCGGCATCGGAGATGAAACGCCCGACGCCCGGCTTGATGTGGAGAACAGTGATGCGGTCGTCTCAACGCTTGAACTGACCAATGCCAATGTTGACGGAACGGCACTGGAGATAACGGCCGGTCGTATGGTCCTTTCGTATGCCTCCGGGGCTTCGGCGACGATACCGGGAAATGTCGTCGTCTATGCGGTCAACGACGGGAATCCGGGGACCGCGCCGACGGTTGCATTGCCTGCGACCGGGACGAACGGGCAGATCCTGTACGTGCATGTGGAGGATGCCGACGGGGCAACAGTGGGAGGAATCGGGAGGGCTGCCGGGGATAATCTGACCTATCTCTATGCCGCCGGGGGATGGCAACTCTTCCACGTCAACTGATTCCGACTGTGAAGGTGAGATAACAGGAAAAGAGACATCAACTTTTTGTAATTTCGCAGGCTCTTGACTACTACATACTCCATGCTTCATCGAAAGGTTTGCTCATGAAACAACGGATAGTCTGCATTGCAGCACTTCTTGTCGGATTGACGTACGTGCCGCTTCAGGCCCAGCCGATAGCCGACGGCGACGGCGACGTCGTTATCGGAAGTATCGCCCCGAATCCGAGTGCGATTCTTGATCTGGTCTCCACCGGCAGAGGTTTTCTTCTTCCCCGGATGACGACCGCACAACGGAACGCCATCCCGACTCCGGCCGGGGCGTTGATGATCTTCAACACGACCACAGAAAATTTCGAGTACTGGGATGCCGGTTCCGGTCAGTGGGAAACGTTTGTGACGACGGCCAATCTGAACGGCTTTGCATGGCGGATCATCGGAAACAATTCCCTGACGGCCTGGAACGGGGCAACGGGGAACTTCCTCGGT
>CAMLOB010000486.1 GCA_946481475.1 uncultured Chlorobiota bacterium
GCTACGGTATAGAACTTCATCCGGTTCTCCGGCTTCACAAAGCCGTGCCCCTCATCAGGGAAGAGCATATACTCGTGGGGAATCCCCTTCTCCTCCATCGCCGCGACGATCTGCTCGGACTCCGCCTGCTTCACGCGGGGATCGTTCGCCCCGTGTGCGATCAGCATCGGAATCCTGATGTTGTCCACCTTGTTCAGAGGAGAACGGGACTTCAGGAACTCCTCCTCGGTCTCCGGATTTCCCACCCGGTCGTGCATCCGCTTCAGCATCGGCCGCCAGTAGGGAGGAATCGTGTTGATAAACGTGATCAGATTGCTCGGCCCGACGATCGCCACCGAACAGCGGAAGAGATCGGGCGTGAACGTCGCCCCGACCAGAGCGGCATAGCCGCCGTAGGAGCCGCCGTAGATCGCCACCCGCTCCGGGTCGGCATACCCCTGGTCGATTGCCCAGTTGACCGCATCGACCAGATCGTCATGCATCTTCCCCCCCCACTCCTTGTCGGCCGCGTTGACGAAATCCTTGCCGTAGCCGGTCGAGCCCCGGTAGTTGACGTTCATGCAGATGTAGCCCCGGTTGGCGATCCACTGCTCCTGCGGACCGTATCCCCACGTGTCCCGGACCCACGGACCGCCGTGGACGTTCAGGACCATCGGCAGACCGGTTCGGGGGAGGTCCGGCGGGAAGGTCAGATAGCCGTGGATCGTCAGTCCGTCACGCGCCTCGAAGGAGAAAGGCTCCATCGGGGCAAGACGGTAGTTGGAGAGTTCCGGATAGGTGTTGAAGAGGTGGGTGATCTCCTTCGACTTCCGGTCGTAAAGGAAATAGCGTCCCGGCGCCTCCGGAGAATCGAAGAAGCCGATCAACTTCTCCCCATCGCCCGTCCGCGATATGAGTGAAAAATCGCTTCCCGAATCGGCCGACAGTTTTTCAATGTCCTCGCGCCAGCTCTCATCCAGCGCCACCCACTCGGAACGTTCCCGGAGAATCACTGCAAGTTCCGGCTCGCGGGTCTCGCGGTGGAAGACCACCAAGGAGACGTCGTAGATCGGATCCTCGACGATCACCTCCACCTCCTTCGTCCTCGTATCGATCGCCACCAACCGTCCGGCATTCGCGTTCCGCGAATCTATCGCATAAAGCTTTGTTCCGTCCAGGTTGAACCCCTCCGGACCGCTCACCGTGGCGTCATCGGCATCCCAGCGAATGAAGACCTCCCACTCGTCGGTCTCCCGGTCCCACCGCAGCAGATCGAATCCTCCCTCCTCTCCCACCCCGAGCACGCCCCAGGGCCGCATCCCCTCATCGATAATCCAGTCGATAGCGTTTCCGGGATTGTCGGCCTCCTTCACCAGCTCACCGGTCGACAGAGTCAGCCGGTAGAGATCCTTCAACTCCTCGTTATCCTTGTTGATTGCAAGCAGAACCGTGTCGGGGAATTTAAGACTGAGCTTGACAACGCTGACCTGTACGTTCTCGAACGGCGTGTAGTCCTTTGTCTCCCCGGTCTCCAGATCGACCGAATAGAGACGCCAGTTCTCGTCCCCTGCCTTGTCCTGGATGTAGAGAACATGGCGGTTGTCGAACGCCCAGAACCAGCCCGTGATGCCACGGTCACGGTCGTTGGTGACCGGACGGGCTTCGGAGATGTCGGCGTCGGTGTTGTTGATCCAGACGTTCAGCACTCCGTCGCGGGGTGCAATCCAGCCCAGTCTTGTTCCGTCCGGTGAAATCTGCGCGGCTACCCTGTCCGGGTTTCCGAACAGAATCTCTTTCGGGATGAGATCAGCGGCAATTTCTGTTGTGTTCATAGTGCGTGATGAATGGTGGAAAGCTGAAAGCTGAAGGAGAGTTCTGCCGAATCGGCTTCCGGCAGACGTTTCCGTCCGCTTCCTGATCCGACAGGAGCCACCCCTGCAGGCATGTTCGATACTGACCGGTTAAAGGGAGGTAAAGGTAGAAAAGCGGCGGGGAGTATCCAACGGTAAAGTTTTGGCACTCCCCTTTTCGCTTTCGGCTTGGAACAACTGCGAACGGGAGCAAGTCCCTATTTTCAAACGGCCCTTCATCGGGCGCACCACTTATTTTATACCGTTCTTATTGCTTATGTGCGGAATAGTCGGATATATCGGAGATCAGGACGCAACGCCGATTCTTCTGAACGGCCTGAAGCGCCTCGAATACCGCGGATACGACTCGGCCGGAGTCGCCGTGGTCAACGGCGGACTGACCGTCAAGAAACGGGTCGGGAAGGTGAGCGTGCTCGACACGCTCCTGCAGACCGAACCGGTCAGCGGCACCGTCGGCATCGGCCACACCCGCTGGGCCACGCACGGCGCCCCGAACGACCTGAACGCCCACCCCCACACCGACGAGGGGGGGGAGATCGCCCTGATCCACAACGGCATCATCGAGAATTACGCCGCACTGAAGAAGAAACTGGAGGCCGACGGCTACACCTTCCGGACCGAGACCGACACCGAGGTGCTGGTCGTCCTGATCCGCGCCTTCTACGACGAACTGGGCGACCTGACGAAAGCCTTCCGCTACGCGCTGAAGCAGGTGGTCGGCGCATACGGCATTGCGATGGTCAGCGCGTTCGATCCGGACCGGCTCTACGTGGCCCGCAACGGATCGCCCCTGGCGATCGGCATCGGCGACGGCGAGTTCATCGTCGCATCGGACGCATCGGCGATCGTGCAGCACACCCGGCAGGTCGTCTATCTGGACGATGGTGAGATGGCCGTCATCGGTCGTGACCGCTACGTCACCAAACGGATCGACGACGACACGACGGTCGCCAAGGAGGTCGAAGAGGTGGAGTTCGATCTGGCCGAGATCGAGAAGGGGGGATACGACCACTTCATGCTGAAAGAAATCTTCGAGCAGCCGGAAACGATCCGCAACGCCATGCGGGGTCGGCTGGACGCCGAGGGGAGCACCGTCCGGCTCGGCGGACTGATGGGAGTGATCGACCGGCTGCGAGACGCCAAACGGCTGATCATCATCGGCTGCGGCACCTCCTTCCACGCCGGTCTGGTCGGCGAGTACATGATCGAAGGACTTGCCGGCATCCCGGTGGAGGTGGAGTACGCCAGCGAGTTCCGCTACCGCGATCCGATCATCACCAAGGAAGACATCGTCATCGCCATCAGCCAGTCGGGGGAGACCTCCGACACGCTCGCGGCGCTGCGCGAGGCGAAGCGGCGGGGGGCCATGACGCTCGGCATCGTCAACGTCGTCGGCTCGTCGATTGCGAGGGAGACCGATGCGGGGGTCTACTCCCACGCCGGACCGGAGATCGGCGTCGCCTCCACGAAGGCCTTCACATCGCAGTTGATGGTCCTGGCCCTGATGGCCGTGAAGCTGGCCCGGATGAAGCGGATGAGCGCATCGGAAGGGGAGGCGGTGCTGGAAGCGTTGCGGGAACTGCCGGAGAAGGTAGCCTACGCACTCTCGCGGAACGATCAGATCAAGGAGATCGCAAAGGAGTACGCCCACGCGCCGAACTTCCTCTATCTGGGACGTGGCTACAACTACCCGGTGGCGCTGGAGGGGGCGCTGAAGCTGAAGGAGATCAG
The DNA here is from genome assembly GCA_946481475.1 of uncultured Chlorobiota bacterium. The sequence continues at coordinate 3,582 of CAMLOB010000486.1, forward strand.
CTACATCCACGCGGAAGGGTACCCGGCCGCGGAGATGAAGCACGGCCCGATCGCGCTGGTGGACGAGAGCACGCCCAGTGTGTTCGTGATCCCGCAGGGGCTGGTCTACGACAAGGTGATGTCGAACCTCGAAGAGATCAAGGCCCGCGGCGGAC
>CAMLOB010000487.1 GCA_946481475.1 uncultured Chlorobiota bacterium
CAGCGACCGTGGAACTCGACGGCCTTGTGCAGGAGATCGACCATATCGAGATCAATGCTCCATCCGCCGTTGTGGTAATCAGATGCCCTCCGTCCGGAGTGAACTCGATGTCGGTAAAGACTCCCTGATACTCGTCGTAGACGTAGACCTTCTCCCCGGTTCGCAGATTCCACAGATGGATGGTTCCTTCGGCACGGGCAACTGCCAGGTAGCGTCCGTCGGGACTGATCGTCGGCTGCAGGTTGTAGGAGTCATAGAGATCGCTGCTGACGATGCGGCGATCTATTACTCCGGTCCTGAAATCCATTACCTTCAGTATGTTGTCGCCTCCGATAAAGGCAACGGAACGGTTGTCCGGCAGGAACATGGCATATCTCCAGTAGCTGTAGTATTCCCCCTCCCCCACCACTTTCCCCGTTGCCGTTTCCACCAGCCAGTACTTCATCCCCTGCTGCAGAGCGGCCGTCGAACCGTCTCCTGATATCGCCACAGGTTTCGTATGTCCGTTCTCTGTAACGGAATAGTTGTTCATGAAGGTCTGTTGCCGGTTCTCATGCAGGTTGAAGCCGATGATTGAATCGGAGTCGGTTGTTGTGTTCCCGTAATACATAGAGAATCCGGCTCCGAAGAGAGGACTGACCGCTTTGGGAATACGGTAGATCTCCTCGATATGCTCACCGGCGAGATCGGTGCGGAGGAAGGCGGTTTCCGGAGTTCCGGTGTTGGTATCGACATAGGTAAAGGAGGTGAACAGGGAGGCGTCCCCGAAAAAACCGAAGAAGCCCAGGTAACCGTATCTGGCGGGGTAAGGATCGTGAATCTGCTGATTCGTGATGGTATACAGCAGTTCTCCCCCACGATCCAGCTCTCCTTCTTCCGCCGAGTAAATCCGGATGTCCGGGGCTTGCGCCGAGCCTGAAGAAGAGATCAACGATGTGGTGGCGATCCGTTTCCCGTCCGGGGAGACGGCGATGTTGTGATGGGGAAGTACGTTGTCCTGCCAGACGATCCATTCGATATCCGAATCCGATGACTGGGCCATAAGGGGGCCGGAGATCGCCAGCAGTCCGAAGAGCAGAAAGAGCCGGTGTGTCATGATGCTTAAACGGTGTGTTGGTTGATGTTCGGGAGTTGTAGAGAAAGACACCGGAGGGGGGAGAATATCACAGGAGCCGTCAGCTTTGAGCGGTGAGGGGTTAGCTTTGAGCGGTGAGTAATCAGCAATGAGCAATGAGCTTTCAGCCGTCAGCTTTGCGTCCGCCGCGGCGGATTGCGTGAGCGCAGGAACCCGGTCATCACCATTCAACCACCAACTACTTACTGAGGATGCCGGTTCCGTCTAAATCCACTGTCGTCTACTCCTCGGACCTCAGGGTCAAATTATCGGTTTGACGTTAGCCGGAAGCTCTGTTCTCATTAAAATATGGCATGTGTGTCTGCGCTCCCTTCAAAACGATAACGAATTACACCTCCGGGATCGATGCGAATCGTTGTTGGTGTGCCGATAACGCCAAAGAAATTAAAGAGTGCCTGTGCATTTTGTGCATAGGGATACTGAGTACCGGCCAGCTTTTGCAGTTGCGTAATGCGAGAGGTATCCTCTCGAGACACCAAGATAACCGAGATGTTTTCCTTTGTGAGGCGGGCTTCCTGTTGTTGTAATATCCTCATGTTCTTCACGCAAGGAGCGCAATGCTCGCTAACAAATTCCAGAATGACGGGTGTTTGAAGATCGTTCAATGATGCCGAGAAATTTCCGGTTGATATGGCTGGAGAATGGTCGGGCAATTTCTGAACCCCTGTAGTATCCTGACCAATATCTGCGATTAATTTCATAGCGCTGTCTTGACCAACAATTTTCGACAGGTCGGCAATAATGGAATCGCGGATCGCAGGAAACAGAACAGAATATTTATAGCCCTGCTTGAGCAATTTAATTTTATCCGTAGTTGCTTGTGTGCCGGTACGCCTGTGTGCCAGACGTTGAAAACCCATCGCCTTGTGCGCATCGCCCGGCATCGTTTCAGACACAACCATTTGAAGAAGCGATTCGGCTTCGGTGGAGTCCCCGAGAAAATCGTAGGCATCGGCCACAGTAAGCAGGTATCGAAATCTGTTTGAAAAGTAGGAGCGATCCCGATCAAGGCGGATATGATATACGTCGGCGGCAGTAACTGCCACCAGCAACGAGTCCGCACGTTGCCGCAGTGTTGAGGGGGGAATTGATGTGCTGTGTGATAGAGCAGATCGTATCCAGACAAATAACGTGTTCGCATCAGATGAAAACATGTCTTGCCCGCGGTCTTCGCAGAGTAACCGTAGGCTCTTCAAATTCCATCGCCTCCATTCCCCACTTGCAAGCCGTAATGTTGTAAAATAGGAGGAGGGATTGTTGACCGCAATACGCTCGAAAAGCCCGGTGAGATGGGGTGAGTTCGGTTCTATAATGTCACATGCATTACGCAAAGCTGCTCCGATCAAACCATGATTGAATACAGAACTTCCGCGTAGATCCGCTACTTTGTTCCATGCCGCGTATACTGCAGAATCTTTCAGGAATGCCAGACCAATAAATTGTACGACAGTTTTTCCATCGCTCTCCTTCATACCCCTGATTGTATCGAGGTCATTGCGCAGTATTTCCGGTGAAAGTTGGCGGGATTGCCCCAGGTAACCCCACTTCGCTATGAATGCAACGGCATTGTCCGGATAATTGGAACGCTCGGAGTAAAAATAATTCAATGTAGTGTCTCCGAGGTATCCACTTGCCAAAGCATATAATGCTGCCTCCGGAACGGGCACACCATCGTGAGATGTGACGGGAAATGCGTGCATACCCATATCCGTATGCATTGAACTGTCGCTGATAACACTAACGGTTATCCATGCGGCATTATTCGGGATAAGGAATCCGATCTCTTTCCCACAGGCATAAGGGGAACCTTTTGAGAGTGGTATGATGTGTGTCGTTGGGTGGCTGTTGTCAGAATTGTATGAGTGTATCTGCAGGTAAAGATTGTTAGGTAAGGTATGGTTGGAGTTGCACTGCAGCGTATAAAATGCTGAATCACCTGATACCGGGTTCCAGAATCCAACAGGAACCAGAGTGATTTCAGCATCGGGAACATTGTCCGTATCCGCTTCCTGATTCTCCTGAGTCTTTGATGAGCAGGAAGTGAACAGGTGTAATGTGAAAAAGGTAATGCAGAGCAGTACGGTAAATACGTGATTGGAATTCATAGGTGTGATGTAAAATGTATGATACGGCAATTCCATTGGGCTGCAAACGAAAGAATTGCCGTATCATACTATTCACGTTAAATGAATTTAAATGTGGTATGTTGCGGGATCACCATCATAGTAGATAATATCTCCCGGATTGAAGTACAATGAACTGCCAGAGCCTCCAGATGGTTCGGAAATCTCAGGCATCCACCAGGTAATCCAATCCCAACGGTGACATTCAAACCCTGTAGGCTGACATTGGCCTTGTCCCCAATCTCCATAGTCTGCGATTTCGGTCCAGTGCCCTTTTACATACCAAGGATTTCCGGCATCAGGATCAACGCGGACTCTTGCTCCACTGGGAACAAAGGCGGGACGAGCCAGAGTTTCAATTGCTGTTCCAAATGCGACAAGGAACAGCAATGTTGTCAACATCAAACAAGTCGTCAAATTTCGGGTCATCGGCTAATCGAGTGGGTGGAGACTTGATGGAAGAACCGGATGGAGATC
>CAMLOB010000488.1 GCA_946481475.1 uncultured Chlorobiota bacterium
TTGGGGGTTCTTCTTGCGCGGGGGAACATCTCTTGAAATGCTATACGTTCCCATCACATCTGAACCGCCACCTCGATAAATTTTGAATTCTCCCCTCCCCTCTTTTGAATCTTGCCTTAATAAGTTTTGCACTCCCCCTACACCGCCACCGGCGCCGATATTCTCGGATGCGACCGGTAGTTCTCCAGCGTAAAGTCGTCGTAGGTAAAATCAAAAATGGAATCGACTTCCGGATTCAGGCGCATCGTCGGCAGGGGAAACGGATCGCGGGCAAGCTGCGTTTCGGCCTGCTCCAGATGGTTGAGGTAGAGATGAGCGTCACCGAAGGTGTGGATAAACTCTCCCGGCTCCAGACCGCTGACCTGAGCGATCATCATCGTCAGCAATGCGTATGAGGCGATATTGAAGGGGACGCCGAGGAAGACGTCAGCGCTCCGCTGGTAGAGCTGACAGGAGAGGCGTCCGTCGGCGACATAGAACTGGAAGAGGACGTGACAGGGGGGGAGCTTCATCTTCGCGATCTCCCCGACGTTCCAGGCACTGACGATCAGTCGACGCGAATCCGGATTCCTTCGGATCATTTCCACAACCCCCGCAATCTGGTCGACCGTCTCCCCGTCGGCCGTCGGCCACGACCGCCACTGTGCGCCGTAGACCGGACCAAGCTCGCCGTTTGCGTCGGCCCACTCATCCCAGATCGTCACGCCGTTCTCGTGAAGATACCGGATGTTCGTTTCCCCTTTCAGGAACCAGAGGAGTTCGTGGATAATCGACTTCAGGTGGAGTTTCTTTGTGGTGACGACCGGGAAGCCCTCGGCCAGGTCGAACCGCATCTGGTGACCGAAGATGCTCAGCGTACCGGTTCCGGTCCGGTCGTCCTTCCGGTGACCGTGATCGAGGATACGGCGCATGAGATCGAGATACTGGCGCATAGTCGAGTCTTGAGAAATGAGCTTGTGAACGTTACATCACCCTGAAAATACAGAGAACCCTGCGTCGAAACGCAGGGTTCTCACCGGATGTCATCTACTGTTGCAGGGAGACGGAAACCGTCCCTCTTATTCCTCCTCGGCGTAGCCTTCCATCATCTCGCTGACCACGTCGATCACAATCATCTCGCCGTAGGCGGCCGCTGCGGTCTCGAACTCTTTGGCAAGCGTCCCCTTCTCCAACAGTTCCTTCTTCGAGGCGAAGCGCATGAAGAACTGCATCAGCTTCATTCCATCCTCTTCGGAGACTTCACCGTTGGCGACCAGTTCCTCGAAGTTCTCCTTCTTTCCACTCATCGCCGAGGTAATCAGCCGCGTCCCCAGGTCGGTCTCCACAAAGTCGGCCACCAGTTTCAGCTCATCGGTTGTGAAGTGAGGATCGAGAACGGGAAGGGCAACGGTCTCCAGAAATTCATCCACATCAAAACGGTCGATCACGTTCTCCACAAACTCTTCCATCACCTCATCGCTGAACATCTTGTTTTCGGCCATCGACGTCTCGATACCCTCCCGGAATTTTTCCTCCATCAGATCATTCAGGTTGATCGCATCGGCCACACGTTTCAGTTCCTTCAGTTTTGCCGAGGCGGTCGCATCGGTCTGCCCCTGAAGCGTCGTGACCGCTCCGGCGGCTACGAAGAGGGTCAGCAACGTCTTTGTCACCAGGTTCATCATAGTAAGGCTCCTTGATTTGATATGGTTGCCGTATTGGTCGGCGAATTTACGAATCTGTCTGCTGTTTGTTTTCCGGGAGATAACGGCTCCTCCGCCTGTTCCTCTTTCTCAACGCCATCCGACCCGGGCAAAGACGGGAAAATGATCGCTCGTCCCCCCGATGTAGAGGCTCCTGCGGACATAGGTGGCTCGGGGCGGGTTTAACGGTTGCGACGGGTGATAATCGCGCAGGAAATCGGGATGAAAAATCGTCATCACCCGGTCCTGCAGCACGATTCCCCTGTCGTCGAGCGCCCCCGGAGAGAGCATGATCTGATCGATGATCTCCCAGTCATCTTTATAGAGATAGCTTCCGATCGTATCGACCCGAACGAGCGGAGCGGCCAGATTGATCATTCTCCCCTTGAATTCTTCTCCATTGAAGTACTCGATCCCCTTCAGACGATCCAGAATCGATTTGTTCTCCGGTTCATCGTTAAAATCTCCCATCATGATGATGTCGGCATTCGGGTCCGGAGCGACCAGCGAATCGACAACGGCTGCGGCCACCTCGGCTGCGGCCATTCTCTTCGGTTCGCTCTGCTTCTCTCCCCCGCTTCTCGAAGGCCAGTGGTTGACCAGCACCGTGAAGGACTTCCCCCCTTTCTCGAAAGTCGCCTCCAGAATTCCGCGGGTCGGTCGATCGCCTGACGAAAGGGGGACCGGATGGAGCTTCATCCGTTCGAACAGCATTTCGGATTTGCGATAGAGGAGGGCGACATCGATTCCCCGTCCGTCGGGCGAATCGGCGTGAACGATACCGTAGGTCCCTTCCGGAAGGAACTCGTTCACCAATCGTTCCAGCACCGCCAGGTTTTCCACCTCACACAGACCGAGAATATCGGGACCGTTGTTTTCATTCATCGAGCGGATTGCCCGGGCAATATTCTGCAGCTTCTCTTCCAGTCGCTCCCCGGTCCACTTCAGCTTTCCGATCGGCGTAAAATCTTCGTCGGCCGTCGCCGGATCGTCCGACGTATCGAACAGGTTTTCGACGTTGTAGAAGGCCACGGTCAGAGTCCGGGCATCGGCATTGGCCGGGGCGGAGTTTTCGCCCGGAAGTTCTCTCCGATCGGATGACTGACAGGCAAAGAGGATAACTGCGGGGATGACGGCAATCAGGATATTCATAGTCGTATGGTGATGTATGAAACGGCTTTGAAGAACTCAGAAGTGTTCCGCAGAAAGATACGACGATCCCGACGGTCGGCATCTTTTCATCCTACGGGAATTGCCTCCGCCCCATTCCCCCTGCGGAGATCGTCTCCGGTTTGAGTATTTTGTTTTCGTCAGTCTCCACCATGCGAACCAATTACTGATGAAGTTTCTGATTACCGGTCTGCTCCTCCCATTTTTTCTGACGGGATGCTCCTCGAAGAAAGCCGCAGCTCCGGTGGCCGCAACCGAACTGACCACTCTCGGCGTCACCGTTCCGGAAGGGCAGTTGATGATCTTCAACGCATCCGACGCCTACTATACATTTGTCCTCAGAGGTGAGGATATCCGGAGTACGCAACGCGTCGATCCGAGCGATCCGCCGGCCCTGTTTGTCGACAGCCTTTTTCTGCAGATGACCACGCTGCCGATCTCCCGGTTCATCGATTCCGACATTTCCCGGATGACCGATCTGCAGATACTGGAAAAGCATCAGCGTTATGAAGCCGACTATCTGGGATCCCTCACCAGACGCAAGTACACCATCCACCGGGAGCCGATCAGACTCGGGAACGGTCGCCAGTGTCTGATCTGGCTGATGGAAGTGGAGGGTCTGCCGACTCAGATACTGATCTCGACGGCAGTTCGTCCCCACGTCCTGCTGCTGAGCACTCCCCTTTTCACCGGAGGGAAGGCCGAGGAGGACCGCATCCTCGAGAAGCTGATGGGAGCGATGGAGAGCATCCGGCAGTATAGCGAACCGGTTGATCCGCTGGTGATTCAGGATTCGGTTGCCAAAGTCATCGCCGCTACACGGGAAGCATCGTCAGGGGGAGATTAGGATTGAATGCTCAGCCTTGGGG
>CAMLOB010000489.1 GCA_946481475.1 uncultured Chlorobiota bacterium
AGCCGGTGACGATCATCGTGCGCGATGCGACCGACTGACGCCCCATTCCCCCTTCCTTCGTTCCCACCCCTTTGTAGCCGTGTTTGCGGGCCTGCATCTTCTTCATAAAGATGGAAATGCCGATGAAGGCGTGCAGGAGAATCGTCAGGGCAAGACCGATCTCCACGATATACAGGAGAATTCCGAAATCGTGCAACGTTTTCGAGTAGACGTTGAACGGCTCGGGCTCGGGATCAAGCAACTGGAGGTTTCCCAGAAGATGCACGATAACAAAGCCGACAAGCAGGACACCGGTGATGCCGGTGAGGATCTTGCGGCCGACCTGTGAAGTCAGGGCCGCCATTACTCTGGACTGGGACTCCATAAAATCCGTTGAAGTCGTTGTGTCGATTAGTTCATGTGACCGCGTATCGGTCAGTCTCTGTCGGGTGAATGCCGGGTGTGCGGTTCAAAAGATACGGATAGTTGTGTGAACATGCGTGCTACGAGGTAAAAACTGAGGGAGTGCGAACAAATCGAAACGGAAGTTGAGAGGAAGATCGTACGCGGATCGGACGGACGGCAACAGAATGAACACGGATCGAATCCGTGCCAATGCGTCCTGATCCGTTCAATCCGTGTACCATTTTCCCTACACAAATTCCCGCAACGTCCCCGGCTCCACACCGTGCAGAAACTCCCCTGCGGACATCTTCCGTTTCCCCTCACGCTGCACCTCCAGCAACTCCAGATCCCCCTTCCCCGTTCCGACAAATAATCGGTCCTTCTCGACCCGTATCCCCCCCGGCGTCGCATCGGCATGATCGGTCCGGACCGAACGCAGGATCTTCACCGACTCATCCCCCCACATGGTGAAGGCTCCCGGATAGGGTGAGAGTCCGCGAATAAAGTTGTGCAGTTCGGAGGCCGGTCGGTTCCAGTCGATACGGCAGTCCTCACGGAAGATCTTCGGCGCCGGCGTCGCCTCGGCGTCATTCTGTCGTGTGGTTCCGGCTTCGCCTCGCTCGATCAGCCGCAGCGTCTCGATCACCGCATCACGTCCGACGATCATCATCCTGTCGTGGAGTTCACCGGCGGTCATCTCCGGCCCGATCGGAATCCGGCGACGCAGAATCACGTCACCGGTATCGACCCTCTTCTTCAGGAAAAAGGTCGTCACGCCGGTCTCGGTCTCCCCGACCATGATCGCCCGGTTGATCGGAGCCGCCCCGCGATATTTCGGAAGGAGAGAGCCGTGCAGATTGAAGCTTCCAAGCCTCGGAATCGAGAAGACCTCCTCGGGAAGAATGCGGAAGGCGACCACGCAGATCACATCCGGCTCCGCCCGGCGGAGCTCCTCAAGGAAGGCGGGATCGCGCAGTTTCCCCGGTGTGGTCACCGGCAAGCCCAGCTCCTCCCCCCTGATCTTCACCGGCGACGGACTCAATTTCCGTCCCCTCCCCTTCGGTTTGTCCGGAACGGTCACCACCAGCGGAACTTCATATCCGGCCTCGACGATTCCCTCAAGCGAGGGGACGGCGAATTCGGGGGTTCCCATGAAAACTACACGCATGAATCTATTGAACAACTGAATGGATGTTGCTTCCTGACATCTCCCGAATCTCGGAGAATGTCAACCGGGGCTTGCTGTCCAGTTCCGGATTTCCGAGAATCTCTATGGTATGTCTCTTGCTCCCTCTGCGAAGCAACTCCGGCGAGTAGGGCCGGATCGCTTTAATTTCCACGCCTTCTCTCATCAGAGCATACGCTACGAACTTCACATTTTCAAAAGGGAAATCCGTGCTGTAGCTGATCTGGTTTGACTTCCACCCTGTCCAGCTCTCATTATCAAACAGTATGTCACGGTAGCCAATACTTCTCAAAGCATCCTTCACCCTGCCGTCATCAGCCCGTTTCACATAATACCTGATGGCAACCGTTTCGTACTGGAGATCTGTTCCGGAATCAAGTATCCGAAGGATCTCCTCATTGCCTGCCATTGCATCCTGAAGAACGGCGGGATTCCTGCCCTGAAGTTTTTCGGGTGACCAGTTGTAGACGCTGAAGAGTTGATTCAGACGCTCATATCGTTGTTGAACCAGTCCATTTTCTTTTCGGACCGAGTCACCAACCTCATTCAACCGTTCTATTTCCTGTTGCAGACTATTCAGTTTGCTCTGTGCCTTTTCGACCTGAGTATAGGTAAAAACGATCAGAACGATCCCGCCGAGAATCGGCAACAGCACAAGGAAAGAAGTTTGCCTGAGCCTGCGGCTTTGCAACTTCTTGAAGTCGTCAAGAACGGCAGTGATCTTCCGCTCGTCAATCATTGTCATGCCAGCGTTTTTTCGATTGCCCGCAGAACCATGGACTTGATACTCTCGATCTCCGCTTCGGAAGCGCTTGAGGAAAGGGTCGTTTCGAATCGCACACGCAACATCCGTAAAGTCTTCATCCGGTCTCTTCGCAGAAGGATCTCTTTGATGGGGAATGAGCCGAGCGTTGCAACAAACGTTCCTCCGATCTTCAATGCATCCTTCATCCCCTCTCCGTTCATCAGGAGTGGCGCACTTAGGAATACCGTAGCCCCCATCACAGCACAGAGCAGACTCATAAGGAAATAGGAACGAATACCGTTTCTATCCCTTTCCTCAAGAAGCACAAAGTACTGGATATAGGTATCGAAGTCTCGCACGGCAACGATCGTACATGAGGAAACTTTATAATCGATCAGCAATGATGATACAGTGAGAGAAGGAGTAAGATACCGGCGAGAAGAAGGCCCGTCGGTTGCTCACCGGACATTCCAATCCATACTTATCACGATTGGTACAGGGATTCCTTCCACACACATACAGTAAGAATAAAGATGAAAAAATACACCTGTAAACAGTCATTTGCAAGGACGTTAAGTCCCTATAAGTTGACTGCAAAACACAGGGTGATCTCTATTCTATATTTCAGAACAGAGATCACCCTCCATAGAGCAGATATGTACTCCTTCATCTCACAACCGCAAACCTCTCAACCACCGTCCGCGTTCCCATCTCCGCCCGCAGCAGATACGTCCCCTGCGGCAATGACTCAACGGCAAGTTGTACCACGTACTCCCCTGCACCCGATGCCTCGATCACCGGCAATAACGCAATCGGTTCGCCTGACAGACTCCACAGACTCACCTCGACCTCTCCCCCCTCTGCAATCCTTACACGTACTTCCACGCGATCACGAGCAGGATTCGGTATCACTCGTACCTGCAAGCCATCCGCATTCGAAGCCCTTCCCTCTGTGTGGTCATGACGCCACGGACTCACCTCCTTCGGCAGCCCGACCACCGTCTGATCGTCCGTGTAGAACGTGAACCCGCCGCTCACCTGCTGCGGAACGCCCGCACTCGCAAACGTTCGCATCCGGCACCACACCATTGTTCCCGAACTCTCCAGCAGATGCAGCGGGATCTCCAGTTCCTCATTCACCACCTCGTCTAACGTGTCCAACCCCCGCGCCGTGATCGTGTCGCTCCGCCACAACACCACCGAGTCGCTTCGCCGCACTACCTCCACCACGCTCCAGATGTTCGCCGCCGTGTTCCGCTCCATGTCCCACGGCAAACCGTCCAGATCGACCGCGATGCTATCACTCGCCGAGACCACACGCCGGATCGTCACCGGGCCGCTTCCCACGCGGAACAGGCCCGTCCGCACGATCTCTTCGGTCTTCGGCAGATCGTCGACGACC
>CAMLOB010000490.1 GCA_946481475.1 uncultured Chlorobiota bacterium
AAGACCGAGACGGCATCGATGCAGTTCTGGACCGGGAACACCGAGCAGGTACGCCTGACCTCCGACGGCAATCTCGGCCTCGGCACACCGACCCCTGCGGCCCGCCTGGATCTTGTCAATCCGACAACTGATAACGGCGTGGCCATTGCCCAGAACGGTACGGCCGGGAGTGGGTTGGTTGTGGATGTGACCGATCCGACCAACAACACCGAGGGTGTCGATATCAACTATAACGGTCTGGCCGAAGGAATCAATCTGGATGTCGATAACGTCGCCAACACGAACCAGGCGCTCGACATCGATCATTCGGGACTTGGTGAGGGGATCGATATTCTTCTGGACAATCCGGCAAACACCGAGCGGGCACTTGATATCGAGCATCAGGGTGTCGGTGAGGGAATCAATCTTGATCTCTCCAACGCCGCCAACGCCGAGCAGGCGATCGACATCGAGCATCAGGGCGTGGGAGAAGGGATCAACCTTGCCCTGTCGAACGCGGCAAACGGCGAGGAGGCTCTGGATATCAACCATGCGGGGACCGGAGAGGGGATCACTATCGAACTGACGAACGGAGCCAACACAAATCAGGCATTGCAGATCGAACATGCCGGGACCGGAGACGGGATCCGGATCGATGCGAACGGCGGAGGTCTTGCAATCGACGCAAACGGCGGAGCGATTGACGGAGATGCCGCCGGAAACGCGCTCGGCAGCGGCGCGGCGGCACAGCAGTTGACGGTGCGCGGCGCGGCCGATGCAATCGTCGGCAACACGCTGGCCGGGAATCCGGCGGTCTGGGATCTTGTCGTCGAAGGTGACGCCGTCACCACCGGTATCGTCAAGGTCGGCGGTTCGGTCTGGATTGACGGTACCTCGCCGACGCACCAGGTCCAGTCGAGCAACCCGCTCCTGATAAACACGGTTGCCGGAAACATCGAGATCGATGCGGCCGGCGGCCAGACGACGATCGACGACAACGCTGTGGTCACCGGCACGAGCGATCTTCAGGGGGCGATCTCGAACACGTCCGAGAACAACGGCGGCAATGTCCTCATCAACGATAACGCTACGGTTGCCGGCAACTTCAACGTGCAGGGGAATACGGATCTGGACGCGAACCTGAACGTTGACGGACCGAGCACATTCAACAACACGATCGATCAGCTCGGCGGGGCTCAGGTAACCTTCACCGGCAACGTCGACGCACAGACCGGACTCGACGTCTCGGGACAGAACCTGACGGTGGACGCTTCGGTGTCGCTTCAGGCTCCGGGGGCGGGTCACACCATGGGGACGCTCGGCACCGACGCGACCGTGCTGACGATTGACGGTCTGATAAACAACATCCCGGCCTACGAACTGATCGTCAACGGCGACGTGCAGTTCAACGGGGGGGTCTCGATTCCCGGACTGGGAGCAAACTCTGTGGTGGTGACCGATGCGACGGGCAATCTGATCACCGACAATCCACCGCTCGGCTACGATGCAACGGGAAATGTGCTCACCACACCGGACATCGTTCCGAATGCCGACAACCTCTATTCGCTGGGAACCGATGCGGTCCGCTGGGCGGAGGTCTATATCGATGCGGGAACGTTGCACGTGGGGCCAAGCGGCGGAGAGGCCGGGGATGAGGAGATGACGATCGGCTACGGCGAAGGAGGGGGAGAGTTCAACACGAATGGTGGAGATCCGGAATTCTACATCTCGTCGAGTACAGCCGGCTTTCTCGTGAACTTGTTTCTGGGCCAGAATCTTGATGTAGATGGAAACACCCAGTTCTACGGTGCGGTCACCCAGTGGGGTGACGACCAGGTTACCTTCAACGGCAACGTCGACGCGCAGGATGGTCTGGACGTTGCCGGTTCGGACCTGACGGTCGATGCGGGAGTATCGCTTCAGGCACCGGGATCGGGTCACGGCATGGGAACGCTCGGCACCGACGCGACCGTGCTGACGATTGACGGTCTTGCGGACAACGTCCCGGCGTACGAACTGATCGTCAACGGCGATGTGCAGTTCAACGGGGCGGTCTCGATTCCGGGATTCGGGGCGAACTCCGTGGTGGTGACCGATGCGTCGGGCAATCTGATCACGGACAATCCTCCGCTGGGCTATGACGCAACGACCGATATTCTGACGACACCGGACATCGTTCCGGATGCCGACAACACCTACTCACTGGGCACCGATGCGGTCCGCTGGGCGGAGGTCTACATCGACGCGGGAACATTGCACGTGGGACCGAGTGGAGGAGAGGCCGGGAATGAGGAGATCACGATCGGTTACGTCGAAGGAGGAGGAGAGTTCAACGTAGATGGTGGAGCTACGGAATTCTATCTCTCGTCGGATGAGGGTGATCTCCGCGTGGACCTGTTTCTGTCCCAGGATCTGGAAGTGGATGGAGACGCCCGGTTCAACGGCAGCGTTGACGCGGAGGACGGCCTGAACGTTGCCGGTTCGGACCTGACGGTCGATGCGGGGGTATCGCTTCAGGCGCCGGGAACAGGTCACGTACTGGGAACGGCCGGTTCGAGCGGGACGGTGCTGACGATCAACGGTTTGCAGGATGCGACCGGAACGGAAACGTTGCCGAACAGTGTCTATGATCTTGCGGTGACCGGGGACATCGCCGCAACCGGCATGATAAAGTCGGGTGCGGGTGTCTGGCTTGACGGCGTTTCGGCGACGCACAGCCTGACGGCCGACCAGCCGCTGGATGTGCGGACGACCGGTGCAAACGATCTGACCCTTTCGACCAACGGCACAACGGCGGTAACGGTTGACGGGACGACGCAGGATGTCGACATCGCCAACACCGTTACCATCGGCGGCAATCTGGATTTCACCGGTGCGACCTCGACGATTTCGAATTCCACATTCGGTGCGGTTGGTTTTGCCGATGACCTGACGATGACCTCCGGTGCCGACATCATCTTCGGCAACGGGAGCCTGATGTACAGTCCGGGTGAAGCCGTCACGGTCAATGATGATCTGTCGGTGACCGCAGGAAATCTTGCCGTCACGAACGGCGGATTCAGTGTTGTGGGGAACTCCACGCTCGGCGACGCCGCAGGTGACGAGACGACGGTCAACGGAAATCTGGACGTGACCAACGGCGTTGACGTGACCGGAGGGGAGGTGACGGTCGGTTCAAACTTCAGTCTTGTGACTGGAGCAAACGCACGGCTGACCGCGAACGATGCGCACGTCCGCTCGACGCAAACGACCGCGCCGGTATCGGCGGTGGCGGGGGGCAACGTGACCACGGCGGCTCTTAGCAACGCCACGGATGTGGCCGGCATGATCGACATCACCACGAGCGGGGCTCCGGCGGTCGGCGCACAGGCAACGGTGACGTTCGACGTCCCGTACGACGTCGCTCCGATCATCAACCTGACCCCGGCCAACGGTGAGGCGGCAGGTATCGGGGCCTATGTCTCCCGTACCGCGAACGGCTTCACGATCAGCTTCATCGGATTGCCTGCGGCGACGACTTCCTATCAGTTCTTCTATCAGGTGATCGAGACGCAGTGATGATGAGTTGATCCCGGCGAACCGTATTATGGAGCGATAATGAAAAAAGGCAGGATTATTCCTGCCTTTTTTTTATCTATTAGAGGATTTCTCCCTATCTTTGCGCCGTCTATATACCAACTCCGTCAGTATTACTACCCTCCAGGTCGACATCCGTCGACAGCATCAGCTGGATATTC
>CAMLOB010000491.1 GCA_946481475.1 uncultured Chlorobiota bacterium
GATCACGCTCTTCAGCAGATCGGGATCGACCTCATCGATATCAATCCACTCCTTGTCGACGCCGATTACACGGCCGCTTCCGATACCTTCCAGCGGACGGATCAGCATCAGAGGAGTGATCGGGGGGTCGATAAAGCGGTAGAGGAGGGTCAGAGCAACCGATCCGAGAATGAACGTTGCGGTAATCCGAAGCGCAATCCGGAAGATCTTGCCGAGAATGCGTCCGAGAATTGCTCCATCAGACGGAAGCCTTCCCCGTCCCCGTTCTCCTTCACCCAGCATTCCGAGCTGTGCTGCGGTCGCCTTTCTGCCGCGCGATCGTTTTTTCCCTGAGCCTTGTGCCATCTTTTACCGACTTCAGTTCGGATGAGTCGACAACTTTCCCGATATTGGGCCGGAATATACCGTCTGCGATTGGAATCCCCGTCCATTCTGCGTCTCTCCGGCATGGAATTGCCGGAGAGCGTAACTAATCGGGCTCCACCGGTTTTTCCGTCATGTGTCGCCGGACATCGAAATACTACCAATACTACATCATACATAAGATCGGATGATATTATGAGACTACAGAAGATGATAGGGAAAACTCTCCCGCTGTTTCTGCTGCCGATCATATCCGGAGCAATCTACGCCCAGACCGTTTCGCCGGTGGTGCTCGGTTCCGCCGGAGGTGAGGCGGAAGTGGGGGATGTCACCATCATGTGGACTGTCGGCGAGCTTGCCGTCGCCACACTCAGCAACGGAGAGGAAGTGGTGACGCAGGGATTCCATCAGCCGCCGGAAGGGACCACAAGTGTTTCGTATGGAACCGGTTCCGTCGTGTCGGTAAGAGTTCGACCGAATCCCGTCGCCGACGAACTCTTCGTCGGTCTGCCGGATGGGACTGCCGGGGAGGTTCGTGTTGAACTGATCGACATGCTCGGTCAGCAGGTACTGACCTCGACCGCTCAACCGGGTGCTGCCGAGCTCCGGCTTGACGTCGGCACGCTCCCTTCGGGTGTCTATGCCGTTCGTGTTCTCCTGAAAGAAGGAGCGCAGAGCGGACTGGTGACGATTCGGCGTTGAGCGACAGAGTTAATGAGAACGGATACTATCGTAATCACAGCCATTACCATCACATACAGCTAACGACCAAGGAGAATATAGATAATGATTATGCGCAGACTGCTTGCCGTTCTGGCATTGATGTTGATCACCGCTGCCGGTACAAATGCGCAGCAGGTTCCACAAGGGTTCAACTATCAGGGTATTGTTCGGGATGATGCCGGGGGCGTGGCGGCAAATCAGACGGTGACGCTTCGACTGAGCGTTGTCGATGGAGCGACCAGCAACGCCGAGTATGTGGAGACCCATCAGGTGACAACCAACACGTTCGGACTTTTCACGTTGCAAGTCGGGAGGGGAAATCGGGTCAGCGGCTCGTTTGGCGGCGTTACCTGGAAGAACGGCAACAAATCACTGAAAGTGGAGGTCGATCTGGGAACGGGCTTTATCGATCTCGGTTCATCGCAGTTGCAGAGTGTCCCCTACGCTCTGGTCGCCGGAAGCCTTGCCGGACCGGTTAATCTGGCTCTGAACGATCTCAGCGACGTTACGGCCGGAGCACCCTCTGCAGGGGATGTTCTGAAGTGGAACGGCACTGCATGGATTTCCGAAGATGATATCGCCGGCTTCGAACTCCCCTTTGCCGATACCGTCTCGACGACCGCACTGACTCCGCTGCTGCGCCTGCGTCAGCTTGGCGACGGCGAAGTTCTTCGGCTTGAGGGAGGAAGCGGTCTGTCCACCACCAGCCTGCTGACGCTCGATCATCAGGGACAGGGGAACGGCGTGACGGCGGTTGTTCACGGCAGAGCGGGAAACCCCGGACACTTCCGGATCGACAATCCTGACAATGGGGATGCGGCGGTATACGGTATCACGAACGGAGTCGGCAATGCGGGGTATTTCGAGATCACCAATCGGATCAGCGACAGTGCCGCCGTTCGGGCCATGACCACGGGGACCGGCGCGGGCGTTCACGGGGAATCCTCAGGTAACGGCAGAGCATACGGCATCTACGGCATGGCCACCGGAGAATGTGTCTCGGATCCGACCGGCCTTCGTTCCATTTGTCCGGTCGGCGTCTACGGTCAGGCGATCTACGGACCGGGCGTCTACGGTTACGGTTCCGATGCCGCACCGGGTGTGCAGGCGTTCAGTCGGAACGGTCATGCCTTTGTTGCTCTGGGACCGACAGCCGTTCCCGGGTTCCCCGAAATGCGTTTCCACGTTGCGAATACCGGAAAGACGTATGCCCGCGGAAACTTCTTCACGCCGGAATCCTTCGCTTCCAGCCGGAACGGTATGGCGACGCTGGCGACTCCGGGCGATACCGGCATCGCACCGGGAGATATCCTTGTGGTCAGTGCCGGAGGAACGATCGTGGAGAGCACCGATACGAACATGACGACGGTGATCGGCGTCAGGGTCGAGAATCCCGCCTTCATCGCCGGACAGCTTCTGGATGATGACGGCAACTCCGCCGTGACGAACGAGATCGGCGTGGCCGCCACCGGCTTCGTTACGATCAACGTCTCCGATGAGAACGGTGCGATTGCTCCGGGAGACCTCATCGTCAGTTCGTCGACGCGCGGACACGGCATGAAGGCTCCGGCCGATGCGGTTCAGGGATCGATCGTCGCCAAGGCGCTGCAGGCCTTTGCCGGACCGGGCACCGGGTCGATCAGGGCGGTGGTGATGCTGCGGTAAAGCGGCAAGACCTGAACAGCAGAAGTACGATGCAAGCCGGAGTCGACATCCCCGTCGGCTCCGGCCTTTTCTATCTCCCCTCCTCATGCTGAATTTGTCATTTTGAATTTTGATTGTTCCCGATGTCCCGTTATCCGAAATCCGATCTTGCCAATGTTCGACTGATTCCGATCGCGGAACGCCCGAGCAAGGTCTCCCGGAGTGATGCCGGGAAGCCGTTCGAGCCGGGAGAGGAATTCGCTTCCTTCATCGACTCGCTTCCTGATATTCTTGCAGCCCGAGATCTGCGTCGCCTTGCCGGCAACTGGGCCGAAGGGAGGCGAAAAGGGAAGCCGGTTATTCTGATGATGGGAGGACACGTGGTGAAAGTGGGGCTTGCCCCGCTGGTCTGCGATCTGCTTGAGAAGGGACTGCTGAGCGGCGTGGCGATGAACTCCGCCGCGGCGATTCACGATACGGAGGGGGCTCTCTTCGGCAAGACGAGTGAGGATGTGGCCGCAGCCCTGACCGACGGATCGTTCGGTATGGCCGGGGAGACCGGGGAGTTCGTCAACGGAGCGTTGAAGAGGGGATATGAGTCGGATGACCCGGAGATCGGCTTCGGCGAAGCGCTGGGTGAGAGATTGCTGAAGGAAGGGGGGGAGACGTCAATTCTTGCCACCTGCGTCCGATTGAATCTTCCCGTCACGGTCCATGTTGCCGTCGGTGCCGACATCGTTCACCAGCAGCCGTCGATGAGCGGCGAGGCAACGGGTGAACTTTCCTTCCGGGACTTCCGCTTACTCTGCGAGGAACTGCGGGATCTGGGTGGAGGAGGAGTGGTGCTGAACTTCGGCTCGGCGGTGATCCTGCCGGAAGTCTTCCTGAAAGCGTTGACCGTTGCCCGGAATCTCGGTGCGGACGTCTTCAACTTCACCACGGCAAACTTCGATATGATCCGCCACTACCGACCCCG
>CAMLOB010000492.1 GCA_946481475.1 uncultured Chlorobiota bacterium
GGCGTCGCCTTCGCAGATCGTCCCAGGCATCGGACCCGGTTCCGGCATGAGGAAAGCCTCCGTCCTGCGCGATCCCGAGAACAACCGTATACGGCCCCTTCTCAACGTTCATTTCGCTCATCTTTTTTCCGTGTCGGCAACTGTTCCGGCAACTCCCCTCCGTGTCTGCCCGATCGATCTTCACACAACCCGACGACGACGGTAACGACCACCGAACGAATGCGAGGAAAGGTCCAGACCTTCCCCCCGGTCCGCTCCCCATCGGTTGAAGAAAGACAAAGAAGATACCGAATGAAAGAAGCATGAAATCACTGTTCCGCCGACTCCGATTTGTTCTTCCGCTGCTCCTCATCAGCACGGCGGGCACAGTCTGTGCCCGGACTCCGGGAGGAGAGACTCCGTTCCGCCTGATGACCTTCTCCACCGACACCATCCCCTTCGCCGACGACTCCGCACGACTTCTGGTAGAGGCGTTGCAGGTGCAGTTCGACTCCACCCGTTCCTACGATCCGTCGTATGTCGATATCGATTATCCGGGCGGCGATGTCCCTCTCTCCACCGGCGTCTGCGCCGATGTGGTGGTCCGTGCGTTCCGCCGGCTCGGCATCGATCTGCAGGTGAAGATGCACGAAGATATGAAAGGGAACTTCGGGAAGTATCCGAAGATCTGGGGATTGAGCAAGCCTGACCGGAACATCGATCACAGGCGTGTGGCGAACCAGATGGTCTTCTTCGAGAGGATGGGAAAGGATATTCCCCTGGCCGATTCGGGGGAGCATAACGCCGCCGATTTCCAGCCCGGCGACATCGTCGCCTGGATGTTGCCGGGGAACCTCTACCACGTCGGCATCGTCACGCACATCCGTTCGTCACATTCCGGCAACCCGGTCATTGCTCACAACATCGGAGGGGGAGCGCAGCTTCACGACTGTCTCTTCGCATGGGAGATTATCGGACATTACAGGTGGTTTGAGTGATGGGAATCTCGCCCTACATGAAAGGGATTCGGGAGAAGATCGGATCGACCTTGCTGCTGTCGCCGGGAGTCGGCGCACTTATCCGGAATGAGGAAAGCTCCATTCTGCTCCAGAAGCCCCGCGGAGCCGAACACTGGTCGCTGCCGGCCGGTGGAATCGAACCGGGAGAGACTCCGGCCGAGGCGATCGTGCGGGAGGTCAGGGAGGAGACCGGGCTGATTGTGGAACCGGAGCGGGTCGTCGCACTCCTCGGCGGAAGGGAGTTCCGCACCACCTATCCGAACGGCCACCGGGTAGAATATCATTTCGCCGTCTTCGCCTGCCGGGTCACCAGCGGCAGGCTCGGCGGACTTGACGATGAGACCGAGGAGCTTCAGTTCTTTCCGGCGAACGATCTGCCGGAGTTGACCTTACCCTATCCGACCGAACTGTTTACTCTCTCCGATTCCGGCTTCCCGATCTTCCGATAAGATCAGTCGATCTTCACCCCCACATCGGTCGTCTCCTTGCGAACGCGAGGTGTTGTCCGGGTCTCTTCTTCCTTCTGCAGAGCTTCCAGCATCTGTTGCGATGTCTCCTTTGTCTTGCCCGGTTCGGTTGCAGAAGGCGAGGTAGGGGTTGTCTTTCCCTGCTCTTCTTCGGCTTCGCGGGAAGAGACCTGTGTCGGATTTGTCGTTGTTCGAACTGTTGTTCGATCCGATGAGGACGCAGAGGCGTTTGCCGGTTCGTCCCTCTCCTCTCCCTTCTCTTTCGCTGCGGGGATCTTCACAGGCGCATCTCCGATCCCGGCAGCGGGAGGAACGGCATGGACATCCTGATACGAGGCGTTCGACGGATTCCCCTGCTCCCCTTCATCACTCCGGAAGAACGGACCGACGAGAAAGACACCGAGAAGGATTCCGAGACCTCCGATAAGACTCACGATCGTGACGCCGACCTTCGTTCCGAAGATCGCAGCGATGACTCCCCCTCCGGTCGCCAGTCCTGCAGCCGCCGGCGTGACGGCAAGTTTTGCGGCCAGAACCGGCGGCAGTTGCATCGAAGAAGCGGAAGGAGCACCGGCATCCCGGCGAATCGCGTTCATCAACGCACGTTCGGCCTCCACCGACCGCCGAAGTCCTTCGTTCCGCGCAAGCTCCCGCTCGAATGAGGTCCGAAGTTCCTCCGGCATCAGTCCCTGCACGTATTCTTCGATATGGTAATCGTTGTATGTCATGGCTGTCTCTGAGCATTCTCATTCCCGGCGACCTTTTCCTTTGGTGAGAAGGCACTCTCCGGTGAACCGGAGAGAGGGGTGCAGGGGCTATTCATATTCCGTCTCCTTCATTTCCCTTTCGATCATCTTCCTCAACTTCTTTCGTCCGCGCGAGGCCCGCTTCCAGACGGCTTCCGGGGAGGCGTTCATCATTCCGGCAATTTCCTCGAACGAGTACCCGCAGTACAGGTGCAGGATCAGCGGTTCGCGATAGATAACATCAAGCCGGTCAAGACACAGCAGGGCCAGATCTTCCAGCGAGGTCCGATCCGGCTGTACGGGGGGGACCGTGTGGAGCGAGAGATCAATCTTCTCCAGCGAATCGCGCCGTGTGGTGCGGGGGGCCTTCAGTTCGTCCAGACAGAGGTTGCGGGCGATGCGGAGGACCAGTCCGACCGGGTTGCCGAGATTTGCCGGGGGCTTCCTCCGCATGTCGATCATCCGGATCCAGGCTTCCTGTTCAATATCCTGCGCTCCGGCGGCATCGTTCAGCATCTTCCGGCAGTAAAGCCGAAGCCGACTGCTGTGGCGTTGATGGAAGAGAGCAAATGCGCCGTCATCCCCCAGAAGGAACTGCCGGAAGAGCTCGACATCCCCTTTCGGGGGCTGAGGCCGGCCCCCTGTCGTCCGCTCCCCATCCTCTTCTTCCGGCTGTCGTCGACGTGATTTGTGCAGATAGAGTCCCGAATCGGTCATGCGTGTGCGAATACCTCCCTTTACCCTTTTCAAGCTAACGATCCGTCCGGCAATTCCTGACACTTTCGGTCGGGTGTTTTTTCATGCCCCGACATTATATCGTATATATCCTGTCCGAACATCGGATGCGCCCTCCTTTTTTTCTTCCCGGCCTGTCAGGATTCCGCGGACCGCTCGTTCAGGGTCAAAGGGAACTCAGGCGGATGACCACGGACCTGAACGACGAGATAACCACAGCTTCATCTATCACACCGATTTGTTTACGGTGACCAGGGAGAGATTCATGCGAAGAAGTCGCACACTGAAATTTTCGGCTTTCTGCCTTGCAGGATATGCCCTGCTGTATTCGGCAACCTTTACCGGATGCAGCGACCAGATCGCCCCGCCGATTCCGCAGGACACCACATCGCAACTGCCCGACAGCGCGTATACGTTTCTGTATGCCGTCAAGGATCCGGACACAAAGCAACTGAGCTATCGTTCTTCCCTCGAAGACGGAACGATAGGGGTGGAATTCGGCTCAAGGATTTCCCGTTCCCCCTCCGGATCGGGTAAGGCTCCGATGATAACAGGGGGAATGCTCTATGCGGTCGACCTGAATACCGGCACCCCCCTCTCTGCAGGGTTTGCCCCGGAGGGAGAATACGAGAGCATCGACAATTTCTCCCCGGCAATCTCTTCGGACGGAAACCGGCTGGCGTGGACCGAGGAGAACTATGCGGAGGGGAAACGATGGGGAGTACTGGCGGATGCCGACGGGACCAACCGGA
>CAMLOB010000493.1 GCA_946481475.1 uncultured Chlorobiota bacterium
TTCGCTCGTGGAAGTCTCGCTTGACTCCGGGTCTCCTGCGTCGGCTAAAGACCGACGGCTACCAGTCCGCCGCGGCGGACTCTACGAACTCTATACACTCACACACTCTACGAACTCGCTATGAACTCGATACGCATCCTGATACCCCTGATGTTCTTCCTTGCCGGGACCGTGCTGCATGCGCAATATTCGGACGAGGCATTCGAGCAGAAAGAAGCAGGTGAACTGTACGACGAGCGGGGATTCCTGCAGAACAAGGCGATCACCGTCGACGGAAAGCTCGTCGTCTCCAACTCGAACGGGAACGTCTCCTACAGCTATCCTGTCTCAAGCTGGAAGGAGAACGGGTACGGATTCAGTATGAGTCTGAATTACTGTGGGTCGGTTGCCTTTTCTACCCATGGCGGATATGAGACATCCAACCATGACAATCCCTATACGGCATGGAATCGCTTCAGCCAGAATCGTCCGGTCTGGCTGCTGGGGATCAACGGGTTTGCCGTCCAGTCGTTATCGCTTGCCACTGCCTTTCACGCCGATCCCGACTGGATTACCGGACGGTACGAGAACACCGGTATCACCACGTTCAACGATGATGATTTCCTCTGGACCATCGACGGATACGACATCTGCAACCGGATGCAGGATTTCTTTCAGGGTGATTACTCGGAAAGCGGAGGAGGAAGCTTCCCGTATCGTTACCGGGATGTGATTCGTTTGCTTCGTGAGGATGGAAGTGTGCTGGAATTGCTGAATGTGAAGTACAAGTCGGGCAACTCCGGCGCAAGCGATGTCTGGAGCGTCAGTCAGGAGTTCTACAGCGGCTACTACATCGTCAACGAAGCGAATACACCGGGCTATGCGCTGGTGGAATTTCAGGAAGAATCCGACATGCCGCAGTACCTTCAGGATTTCCTCCCGGATGCTCCCCGCTACCGTCCGCGAATCGTCCGGTACTTTCCCGGTGATGGCTTGCAGTACATCTTCGAAGAGCGATTCAATCCATACGGAATGCAGGACTTCCGGGACGCCCTGCTTCAGTTCGGGGGAGCAAAAGCTCATCCGACAATCTTCTACCTGACCGAGATTCGTGATACGCGGCTGCCGTTGGTTGAGTTGGAGTATTCGCGTCATGTTGATCCGGCCTGGCAGTGGACCGGGACAGGTTTGCAGCAAGTGGAGATTGTCGATTCCTCGCTGGGACGTGCGTTGCTGACACGGATCGGAGACGATCACAGCTTCACCTATGGCCCGACGTGGATGAAGATTTCAGCACTCGGAAGAACAACCACAATCCGGTTCGATACCCTGGCAGTCAGCGGGAATGCTCTCTCTACCGAGGAGTTCCCCCTGCATACTTTCGGCTACTTCACCCCTGAGGCGGGGGGGCTGGCAAATCTGCCCCTGACGAGTTCAACGCCCTATCGGTCGTGGGTTGCCTACGTCACGAAGATTGTTGATCCGGAAGGACGCGAAACGGCGTTTGATTACGAAGAGTATGAGCGGCGGCATAAAGGCTTCGGTTTTCCCCGGGCCAATGTCACCGTCGCGTTGAAGAATTATCGATTGAACGAGATCATCGAGCCGACGGCGAAGTATGCAATCAAATATCATAATCGCGGAGGAGGGGGACAGGGAGTTGATGTGGACGGACTCGATACGCTGACGGTCTTTCAGGGGAGCGTTCCGGACTTCCCCTATGCCTTCTCGAACTCGGCTCGGGAGGTGACGAAGCGGAGCCTGGACAATACGTTGCTGACGACCGACAACTATGATTTCATTTTCCCGATATCGAATGTTTCCACAACACCCAGTGGGGCAATTATTGAGAACAACGATGAGATCAGTGGACGGAGTACGGTCACCACCTACACATATCAGCGGGATACGCTCCCCCGTTCAATTCCGATGACGCCGGAGAAGTACTTCACGGAACTTAAAGCAGTGAAGACTGTCGGCTACATCAATGGAATACCGACCGATTCCAGTGGAACGAGTACATCGTATAGCGTGGTTGCCCCTTATCTGATTCTTCCCGGATCGGAAACAGGATGGGAAAGCAGTGCCGAGAAGGAGACGGAGATCTTCTTCTACCAGGTCGATACGGTCCGACGTTACGGCGACGACGATACGCTGATCAAGTACCACGGAATGGAAGTCGGGATGAAGGCAACGGAACTGCGTGATCCTCTTGGTCGGGTTCACCGGGTTGATTCCGTCCGCTTCATCAACATCCCTCAGAAGGATACTTCGTTGGCTTCCTCAACCGACACGATCTTCGACAAGTTTGCCATGCAGCGCAAATTCGACAGCCTGCGGGCGATCAATGACCCGGCCATAGCGGGAGTCCCCTATCGGTTTGCGATCTACGATCCTCGCATCCTCACCATCAAAGCCATCAACATTCCGCCGGTCACCGTTATTCCTCCGATGTTCAATCTCCCCGATGAGTCGTGGACAAGTGATGCCAACGGCAACTACCTCTCCGGACAGCGGAATGTCTACTGTCTGTTCGGTGATTGCGATGCGGGGGCGGGATCGCTCGACTGGGCACAGCAGCTTGTGCTTCGGGGAGCGCTGACTTCCGATACGATGTTCGGCAGAGGTCGGCGCCCGATACCGGGATCACGGTTGATCTATTCCTCTCTGGAACGTGGAATGCCCGATGCGGTCGTGAACAGGTTCGGGGCAAAGATCAGGAACTATTACTTCGCCCGACATCCGGGGATTCCACAAAATGAAGAGCCGACCGGAAACATACTGGCAAACGATAACGGAGTCTATCCGGAACAACTGCGGAGCGGAGTCTGGTTCGCCCGCAAGTTTGAAGTGCCGTTGAGTGAACGGGCGGAAGTCCGGCGGTATGACCAGGGACTTTCGCTGCTGACCGATACGCTGACGACGATGTATGAGCGGACACATCATGGCCAGATCAGCGGAACGGTGGATCCGAACGGCTGGCTCAGTCGGTACGACTACGATTACAACGGACGATTGAACACGGCATGGTTGCCCTATGATTTCCAGTCTCCCGACAGCACCTACATCCTGGATTATACCGGAGTTGATGTCCGGACAGGATATGCCGCGACCGGATGGAATAATCTGTATGACACGATTGATTGTACGCCCAATAACGGAGTTGTCGCCGGATCAACATGGGATCCTCTCGGGTATTCGGGAGAGTTCTTTGTCGACAAGCCTCTGATTATTTCTCCGAACTGCAACGGAGGCTTTGACACCTCGACTGTGAGTGAACGGAAGGGGGGAAGCGTTCAGGACCTGGAAGGAGGAGGAACCGATATCCCCTGGAATCACCGCTCATCTGCGACGGCAACGTTGTCGTTTTCGATGCCCGTGGCGACCGGCACGGAAATCCTTTCGCTGGACAGCGGTTTTGTCGATCTCTATGTCTCGGCGGTTATGGGAGAATGCGTTACGGTGAATGTGACAATGCCGGAATACGAGACCTTCGCACAGTCCTATGTCCTCAACTGTGAATCGCTTCCGGGGGGTGGAGGTGGTCAGAGCGGACCGGATACGGTGGAAGAGGTTCTGCACCTGCGTATCAATCTTGCCGGATACCTCGATTCGATTGCCGATGATACCTTTTTCCGGCTCTACTTTGTGACGACAACGACAAGTGCCGAAGTCCACTTCGTGAACGGATATGATACCGACGACG
>CAMLOB010000494.1 GCA_946481475.1 uncultured Chlorobiota bacterium
TTCTATCCGGGACATCTGCTGATGTATCTCTTCTCCGGTGGTGAACTGAGTGTCTGGCTCGCGCAGTTCTTTATCATCCTTCACTACTTCCTGGCGATGATCGGCATGTGGAAGCTGGCCGGAGAGATGAAGGTGAGCGGCTGGGGGAGGCTCTATGCGGGTATCTCCTACGGACTGAGCGGAATGCTCGTGGTTCACATGATTCACCCGAACATGCTCTATCACTTCGCTCTCTTTCCCCTGATCCTCGCCTTCTTCTGGCGCGGACTGAACGAACGGAGTCTTTTTCACTCCCTGCTTTCCGGATTGATTCTCGGACTTGTGATGCTCAGCGGACATCCGCAGACCGCACTCTATATCATCTTCTTCCTCTTCTGTACCACAATCTTCGCAACCGTCCGGGACCTCCGTTCCGACCGTGATGAGCCGAAGAAGAGTCTGCCGGCGGCTCTCGGCGGCGCCCTGGCTGCGGTCCTGATCGGCGTCGGCCTCTTTGCCGTGCAGTATCTTCCCTCGCAGGAACTTGCCGAACGTTCGCAGCGTGCGGAGATGACCTACGAGCAGTCGGTCGACGGGTCGATCGAGATGAAGCAACTGGTCACGCTGATCGTTCCGAAGATATTCGGCGTTGTGACCGGAGATCAGCCGAAGGATATTCCCTTCTGGTTGAGAGGAGGGGGGGACACCTACTATTTCTGGGAGACCGTCATCTTCGTCGGCGTCGTCACACTTCTGCTGGCGTTGCTCGGACTTGCCTCGGGGTATCTGCGGGGTGTCGGGTGGTTCTTTGCCGCTATGGCACTGTTCGGTCTGATGTATGGAATGGGGGATAACGGCTTCCTTCATCCGATCTTCGGTCGCCTTCCCTTCTTCGACACGTTCAGGATTCCGGCCCGGATGGCGATCTATTTCACGCTCGGGGCGTCGCTGCTGGCCGGGGTCGGACTCGACCGGGTGATCCAGACATCGGAGAAGAACGAGCGACTGACGCGGGTGCTGCTGATCGGGGGGGGAGCCATCGTTCTGATTGCGCTGCTCGGCGTCACCTCCACGCTCGTCTCCATGTTCCAGGATCCCTCCCTCGGACAGCTTCCGGAGCAGATGGTCGGAGCCCTCTCCTCGACGGCCGTTCCCCCTCTGCTGATCGGTCTGCTGTCGGTCGGTATCATCTGGTTCGGACTTCGCAGAAAACTTCCTGCCATCGGAACGGCCATCGCCTTGACGCTTCTCTGTTTCGTCGATCTGGTGACGTTCGGAATCGACCAGAACACCTCGCCGATCAATCCGCAGGGGACGCTGGATAACTGGGACGCGCAATTCGCCTTTGCAAAGGTTCAGCCTCCGGATTCCCTCTTCCGTGTGCAGCCCCGCGCCTACGGACAGATTCCCGGTATGCTGATGCTCCGGAATCAGGGCCCCTACAGTCGCATCATGTCGACCGAAGGATACAATCCTCTTCTGCTGCAACGGATCAATCCTCCGGCTCCGACAACCGAGGAGACGATGGCTCTGCTTCATGTGAAGTACCGGATCGAGATCGACTCGACAACCGGCCAGCCGCGCGGCATGAGGGAGATTCCGACCCCCTATCCCTTTGCCCGGCTTCTTTACGACTACCGGGTGATTGCCGATGAGGCGGAATTGAAGAGGATAATGGAAGGGGGAGAGGTCGATCTGTCGCAGACGGTTCTGCTTGAGACCGAGCCGTCGATAAAGCCGAGCGGATCGGGGGGGAGTGCCGTGATCACGCACTATGAACCGAACGGTATGACGGTGAAGACTTCTTCGGAAACTCCATCGATTCTCCTGCTGAGCGAAATCCATTATCCGGCCTGGAAGGCGTATGTCGACGGTGAGCCGGCCGAACTGCTGCGGGCCGACTGGTCGCTGCGGGCCGTCCCGGTCCCGGCCGGCGATCATCAGGTGGAACTCCGCTTTGAATCCGGCGCTTTCTCGACCGGGATGATTATCACGATCATTACCCTTCTTCTGTCCGTCGGCGGTCTCATCTTGCTCTCCTTCAGAAGGAAGGGGAAGAGTCCGCAGAATGAAGAGGAAGAGCATCACGTTTCCGGGGAGGAGGCGTAGCGTGGGAATGCTGAACGCTCTGGTTGCGAAGCTTCTGCCGATCACGCCGAAGCCGATCGTGAAAATCGTGGCTCAACGCTACATCGCCGGTGTGACGATTGATGATGCCATGGGGACCGTTGCGCGACTGAACGATGCCGGGGCGACCGCGACGGTTGATCTGTTGGGGGAGTTTGTCAAGAGTCGTGAAGTCGCAGCCCGCGAGACCGAGCATATCCTTCAGGTTCTGGACCGGATTGCCGCGACCGGCGTTCGTTCCGGCGTGTCGGTGAAGCTGACCTCGCTCGGTCTCGACTTTGACCCCGCCTTCTGTCGTCAGAACATGCGGCGCATTCTTGCAAAGGGAAAAACGCTCGAGAGCTTCGTCCGGATCGACATGGAGAATACGCCCTACACCGACGAGACGATAGCGATTGCCGAGGAGATGTGGAAGGAATTTCCGGGGGGTGTCGGCATCGTGCTGCAGGCTTATCTGCGGCGTACGCTCGGGGATATCGGGCGGCTGGCCCCTTCGGGGATCAGCTTCAGACTCTGCAAAGGGATTTATGTGGAGTCGGAAACGGTTGCCTACAAGGGACGGGAGGAAATTCAACAAAACTACATTGCCTGTTTGAATGCGATGTTCGATCACGGCTCATTCGTCGGCATCGCCACCCACGACGATGTGTTGATTGATGCGGCCCGACGGATCGTCCGTGAAAGAAATCTCGGGCACGGCAACTACGAATTTCAGATGCTTCTCGGCGTTCGCGAGGCGAAGCGGGATGAGCTGATCGCCGAGGGACACAGGATGCGTATCTACGTTCCGTTCGGCGAGGACTGGTACGGCTACTCGATCCGACGGTTGAAGGAAAATCCGGCCGTTGCCGGTCACGTCTTCAAGGCGATTTTCACGGGGGATTGATCGGCTGCGGTGCAGCCCGGTTGCCCGGAGGAATTGTTGTGATGGAGAATATCCCGATGATGGAATCGTTGTTCCCCGACCTGGAACCGTCACCACGCGCAGACTGCAACGTGCTGTTCAGCGGTCCGGACGTGTCGATCACCGTCCCGCGCGGAACGCTCCTGATCGATGCGGCCCGCGAGGCCGGTCTGTATGTCCCGCAGCAGTGCGGCGGACTGGCGATCTGTTCCTGGTGCCGGATGGAGATTCTGCAGGGGGAGGGACATCTCTCTCCGCCGACCGAAGGAGAAAAGAGGCTGAGGGAATGGGAAAAACTTTCTGAAAACGAACGGGCTTCCTGTCAGGCCGAAATTCACGGCGACCTGATAGTCGACGCCCGTTACTGGTAGCATATTCATGAGACGCAATACATATTCAATGTTCGGAACTTCAATCCTCCTCTCTCTTTTCCTTTCGGTCTTCGGCTGTGCGTCGGGAGATAACGGAGGGGAGGGGAGAGAGTCCGGAGGAGACGGTCCTGACCGACTGCAGCGGATCACACTGGTCGACATCGTCACCCACGACAGTGCGCGGGCTGCACAACCGGCTATTCTCGACGGCATGTTGCGTCAGGCTTTCGACTCGATTCCGGAGATGACCTACGTGACCTTTCACGAACGGGGATCGAAAATTCCCGGGAGTGATTCCGGTATG
>CAMLOB010000495.1 GCA_946481475.1 uncultured Chlorobiota bacterium
TGAAGGTTGGTCCGACCAGCGTGTTGTTGAACCCTCCGGGACCATCCCATAGCCATGGGTTTCCGTCAACGTCGTAGCTCTCTGAACTGTTTATACGTCCGGCAACGTCCACAAGACATTCGACGCCGGGCGTCGGGGTTCCCACACCCAGTTGTCCTGTTGCGGTCAGCCGCATCCGTTCGATGTTGTTGGAGATAAAGCGGACGGGAGTCCCGTCGAGCGTCCCCAGCATGTTACTGGTTCCGTCAACAAGTCCGCCGTTTCCGCTCGTCAACCATCCCCGGTTACTTCCGTCGGTCAGAACAGCGTCCCACTGGGACGCCCCGGACGCATCGCTCCATACCTGTGGCAGACCCAGATCAGTGTTGAAGACCATCAGTCCTTCGGCGGGGGATACCAGGGCAGTGATCTGTGCGGTTGTCATGCGGGGCATCAGGAAGCCCCGGGTTGTCGAACTCAGGTCGAGAAGAGCTCCGGGATCGGGATTCAGCGTTCCGATGCCGACGTTCCCCTGATCATCGCTGACCGGTTGTGCGGAAAGAGAAACGCCGACGGCAAGAAGAGCTCCTCCCAAAAGGAGAGCACGCATTGATTTCATCCAGTTTTTCCTCCTGTAATGAATGATGGCTTGTAGAAATGATGTGCAAGGGAGGGGCAACAAGTCTTCACGTATGTGTTGCAGAGGGGAAAATACCAAAGAAAGCCCGTTTAGCCCCCTCTAATCGGCCATCCGTCTCAATATCCGCTCGCCGATCAGCGCGTGTGCCGGGTTATCGATCATCCCCGTCTCCAGCAGCACGACGCCGATATTGATCCCCCATCCTTTCGCCCGCCGCAGGGTCGCTTCCGAAAGATTCGGATAGCGATCAAGCAATTCCTGACGGGCATCCGGGTCGGGAAAGAGAGCCCAGGCCGAGGCGAGGTCCGTTGCCGGATCTCCCCCGGCCATATCTCCCCAGTCGATGATTCCGGTAAACTTTCCTTCGGCGGTCAGCACGTTCCGCGGATGCAGATCGCCGTGAATCCAGGTCGGCGGCAGATCGACCGGCGTGTCGAGTGCGTCGCGCCAGATCTCTCTGATCCGGGGTGTGATCAGATCGGTCTTCCGGGCAAGTCTCGCCATGCGTTCTTCCACCCCCTCCGCCCGATCCGTCAGCAGCACGCTGCGCGCCGGATTGACCGGGGCATCGGCGGGGGCCGGTATGTGGAGCGACGCGAGGAAGCGGACGAGTGTCGAAACCTGTGACCGATCGGGCTCGCTCCGCTCGGCGGTCTCCCCTTTCAGCCACGGAAGGATGCTCCACCGCCACGGATAGCCCCGTCCCGGTTCTCCGGTCCGCAATGGGACCGGAACCGGAAGCGTCAGATTGCCGGCGATGCGGGGAAGCCACTCCTGTTCGTGTTCGATCAGCGAGGCGGCGGCGGCCCGTCGCGGAAGACGAATCGCAAGCTCTTCGCCGAGACGAAACATGGCGTTGTCCCATCCGGCACCGACGGCCTGCAGGGGAAGACCGGCAAGGTCCGGATGCTGGTCGTTCAGCAGGCCGGAGACCAACGTGCTGTCGATATCGAACTCGGCGGCAGGAGTGCCGGAAGGCCGGTTGTTCATCACTGGTGTCACTGTCTGTTTATGGCAAGGCTGCGGCAAGAGCCGGTAAGATACGGTACCGGGCGCAGCCCCGACCATCCGCCGCGGCGGACGGATGCCCCTGCGAGGCAGGAAGAGGAGCGTCCCGACAGGGCTATCACATGAAAGCCGGCGAGACCCCTATGTCCCGAAGGGGCTACCATTCAGTAACCGGGGACGTCAGCCCCCGGAACCGAGCTCCCCGCGAGCGGCCCCTGCTCGAATGCCTCCCGGGTGATCCGGTAGACGACATGCGATCTCCCCTCGTCAAACACCTCCCCCTCCCGCACTCCGCCGATCTTCTCAATCGCTCTCTGCGAGCGCAGGTTCTGCGGACCGATCAGGAAGATGACGCTCTCCACAAACCGGAAGGCATGCCGCAGCATCAGTCGCTTCATCTCCCCGTTATAGATCCCCCCCCAGTGCGACCGGGCCAGGAACGTCCAGCCGATTTCAATCTCGCTCTTCGCTTCGTTGTATCCGTGATAGCGGGAGGAGCCGATCACCCGACCGTCCCGGAGATCGAGGGCAACCAACGCTCCCCCCGACTCCAGTCCCTCGCGAAAAAGTTCCCGGAAGACCTCCTCCCTGTACCGATCCCTGACCGGATGCTGCTCCCAGAGGAGGGGGTCGGAGGCGACGGCGTAGAGCGCATCGAAATCATCGGAGCGCATCGGTCTGAGCGTGAGAAGTTCTCCTGTGAGAACCGGTTGATGATCGAACGGCATGATCTGCTTCCTCTATGAATCCTTCCTGTGATGTTCTCCCCTTCGGCAACGGAGTTCGGTAGCGCCGGAATATACTTCTGCGGAAGGAAGAGATAGAGCAAGAGGTGCAAATATTATGGAGTTCAACCGGGATGGTAGGGCCGGTCTCTGCGGTGGTGGATGGTCCCCTCGGTGTTTTCCGGTGATCGATGGTGTTTCACCGCCAAGACACTATCCGCCGCCGCGTACACCAGGAATTACCAAGGGACAGGTGCTCCGGCAATCAGGTTGCGGAACGCTCTTCCGTTATCGTACTTCAATTGATAGCTCTCATAGGAATGGAATAACGGATCTCCGTTTCGGTAAGAAGTCCGTCCGCAACTGCGGGAAGAATCGTACATTGGAGATATCTCGGCGGCAGGCGGAAATCCATCGCAACCATACCGTTTCAGGAGGAGCCGTGAATCTGCATTCGATCAAGCGCATCGTCGTCCTCTTCTGGGCGCTCTTCTTTACCATCGTTTTCGCAACCAATCTGTGCGATGCGTTCAGGGAGATCGGCATGCTCCCGAAAGACTGGGCCTTCGCCTCCGGCAACTTCGGGTTCGTCAAGCAGGCCGTCGTTATCTTCTCCCTGCCGGACGGGTTCACCTGGACGTTGTACGGCCTCATCATCCTGCTGGAACTGACTATCGCCTTTCTCTTCTGGAAGACATGGCGCAACGGTGACGCCCTCCGCTCCTCCGACGGCCGCTCGGCCGCAACGGCATTCGGCGCGGCGATCATCCTCTGGTCCGTCTTCCTCCTGTCCGACGAATTCTTCATCGTCTACGATCGCCTTTCGGGAGCCGAGGAGGGACACTTCACCGGGTTGATTGCGCAGGTCGTGACGTTCGGGCTGGTGTTGTTCGGAGCAGAACGCCCGGAAGGAAGGGAACCGTAGTCGACATCCCGCATCGCCCGGTCATCGCTCTTTACACGCCGGAACGGGTTGGTATCCGATCAGTCCCACTGACCCACCGGTCTCCTACTCCACCTTCAGCACCGTCCTCACCACCGAGGCACCGTCGACCGTCAGCCGGATGAAGTATGCTCCGTTCGGCAGAGCATCCGCCGCGTAGCGGAACGTCCGCTCTCCCGGCGTCTGTACGCCGTCGGTCAGAACTGCGATCCGTTCGCCGAGACTGTTGAGCAACTCAAGCGTCGCCTCTCCTCTCTCTTCGAACCGGCAGGTAATTCTCAGTTCCTCCCCGAACGGATTCGGAGTTGCCGAGGTAACGGCAAAGCCGGGGGCGGGACGTTCACGACCGGGCAAAGAGACCGAGGAGAGAAG
>CAMLOB010000496.1 GCA_946481475.1 uncultured Chlorobiota bacterium
ACAGCGAAATCAAGCTCGCCCAGGAGAGGGGGCTCCCCGGCTATCCGGTCTTCATGGGTGCTGTCCGCATCTTCACTCTGCTGGGCGGCTCATTCGGCCTTGCCTTTGCTCTGGTCGGCGGACTCTCGATCTTCGCGATGATCGTCGGTGCGCTCCGCTTCTGCAACACCCGCCTCGACCGACCGGAAGGAGTTCTTCTTGCCGGACTTTTCTTTTTCAACCCGATGCTCTGGGTGATGAGCAACCGCTATATGCCCGACCTGATGGGGGGAGCGATCGTCCTCTGGATTCTGTACCTGACCATCAGAGACGACCACGCCTCACGTCTGCGACTGTATTGGGGCATTGCCCTGACCGGGCTGCTTGCCGGCGTCCGCCTCTCCTATCTCCCGTTTGTCCTTCTCCCCTTGCTGATCGCCCTCTTCCGTACCCGTCGCGAACCGACCGCCATCGGCGTGTTTATCCTCGGCATCCTCCTCTGGCTGACACCGATGGTTCTCGATACCGGATGGGACGAGTTGATCGCGGCGGCCGGAAAGCAGACTGCGGGACACTTTCAGGATTTCGGGGGGACGGTCACATCGGTTCCGGATATGGAAGAACGACGACTTGCAGTTCTCAAGGGAGTTGTGGCCGACGGATTCGGGGGATACTGGGAACACCGGGGGACGATTGCGGTGATCATCACGATCGGTCTGCTCCTGCTGCTGGGACGCGGAGCATGGTGGATGTTCGGGCGGGAGACCGACGGACTGGTGATTACGATCCTCTCGGCCTCCATCTACATCGCCTGGATCCTCCTCTACCAGAACGTCGTCTATCAGACCCGCCACGTCCTCCCGCTGATCCCGGTTGTCCTTACGCTTGCCTGGGCCGGAGCCGCACAACTGATGCGGAGCGGATGGAGCGGAAGGGTCGTCGTCTCTCTCTTTCTGACGATCTATGGACTGACCGGTATCGTTATCGCACTTCAGCACACCTCGCCGACGGCCATCGCCCGGGTTGCCGATCATCTCCGGAACGAGAACCGTGAGCACCGGGTTCTCCTCTCCTCACCCCTGATCAATTTCTACCTTCAGTCGACGGGGGTGAAAGGGACGTACATTGATGCCGACCAGACTCATCCCGAACGGAAGATCTCTTCGCATCAGAACCTCACGGTGATCGGCTGGTACGGATCGCTGATTGAAAGAGCTCCGCTGAAGACGATCACATTCCACCACAATCCCTACGTCAACCCGATCTGGCCGGAGATACCGGTCTCCGAGTATGGTCCGGAGGAATAAGGGGATGAAGGAGACCGGGATGGATCGGGAAGAAGGACTTCACATACTCGGAGGGGGACCGGCCGGTCTGGGCATTGCCGTGGCGGCCGGTGAACGGGGGCTTCCGTTCACGCTGTATGAAGCCTCCGACCATCCCGGGGGCAACGCCCGCACACTCGCGCTGGACGGATGCCTCTACGATACCGGCGCCCACAGATTTCATGACAAGGATCCGGAGACCACCCGGCTTGTGAAGCATCTTCTGGGGGACGACCTCCTTCCGGTCAACGCCCCGAGTGTGATTCTGGACAAAGGCCGGTTCATCGACTTTCCGCTCCACCTGAAAGGTCTGCTCGGTGCCCTCACCCCGATGGAGTTGTTGAACATCGGCAGCAGTTTTCTCCGGAGCAGATGTGCCCGATCGGCACCGCTCACATCCTTCAGGAATGTCTCGGTTCACCGCTACGGCAGAGTTCTGGCCGAACGTTTTCTTCTCAACTACTCCGAAAAGCTCTGGGGAATCCCGACCGATGCCCTGTCGCCTGAAGTCTCCGGAGGCAGATTGAAGGGCTTGAGCATTGGCGGATTTCTGAAGGAAACGTTCCGGAGCAAGGAGGCCGCCAGGTCGCATCTCGACGGCTCGTTCTACTATCCGCGACACGGCATCGGCATGATTGCCGATCGGCTTGCCGGGGCGATCGGTCCGGAACGCATCCGGTATCGCTCCCGCATCACGCGGGTATTCCACAACGAAGGACGCATTACCGGGATCGAACTGAACGGGGAGGAGAGGGTCCGGACGGATCGGGTGCTGAGCACGCTCCCGCTGACGCTTCTGACGCACATCCTCTCCCCTGCTCCACCCGATGAGATCATCGGGGCCGCCCGGAACCTGCGGTTTCGCCATCTGCTTCTTGCGGCAATCGTTCTGCGAAGAGAACGCCTGAGCGACAACGCTTCGATCTATTTCCCCGACCGTTCGGTCCCCTTTACCCGCCTCTACGAGTCAAAAAATCGAAGTCGGGAGATGGCCCCTCCTGATCGGACCTGTGTCGTGCTGGAACTTCCGTGCGGTCCGGACGACCGATACTGGCTTGCCGAAGAAAAGGAGATCATCGACAAAGGAATCGCTCTGCTTGCCGATGTCTTCGGAATCGGTGCCGAGGAGGTGGCCGCTGCGGAGGTACGGAGAATTCCCTTTGCCTATCCGGTGCTCGATCTTCACCACGCCGATCATACCGGACAGGTCATTGCCTGGCTGTCCCGGTTCGGTAATCTGCATCTCGGCGGACGGAATGGATTGTTCCGCTACGTTCACATCCACGATCTGCTTGCATCGGGCAGGAAGTTGATCGAAGAGATCGTCGGGTAACGATCCGGAGTCCATCGGTTCCCGCACCCCGGATAAAGACGTATCCGAGACACAGCAGATCGGTTTCTACCCCTCACTCTGTCCTTCAACTCTATCTATCCTTCATGGTGCGACTCGGAGGGGAGCTCCACATCATCTTCAAGAACCTCCTCGACGTAGACCATCTTCAACAGTACAAGTCCCAGCGCCGTCAACGGCGTAGCCAGAAGCAGCCCGGGGAAACCGAAGAGGATACCGAACAGAATCTGTGTGGTCAGCGTGATCACCGGCGGAAGAGAAAGGGTCCGCTTGTGGATCTGCGGCGTAATCAGATAGCTTTCCACGGTCTGGATACCGAGATACAGAAGGACGACGTAGAGCATGTGGGCCGGACTGATCATCAGCCCGAGAAGAGCCGGGGGGACGACGGAGATAATCGGACCGAAGTTCGGAATAAACGTGAGAAGGGCGGCCAGGAGTCCGAGCGTGAAGGCCAGAGGGATTCCGAGCAATACCAGTCCGATCGTGGTCAGAACGCCGACAAGAATCATTGCGGCGATCTGTCCGATCAGCCACCAGTGAAGCGTGAAGGTGGCTTCGTAGACCACCTGTTCGGCTTTCGGGCGCATGCGTTTCGGGAAGAGTTTGATCAGCCCGTTCCTGTACGGTTCGGGATTGACGGCCAGATAGATGCCGATAATCAGAACCAGAACGATGTTCGCCAGCACGCCGAGTGTCGAGGAGAAGAATCCGGTCACTCCCGAGACGAAATTTCCGGAGGCAATCGAGGAAGAACCGTCGGGAAGTTGTTCCAGGATCCAGCTCCCCCACTCCGATTTTCCCATCTCCTCCTGAACTGCGGAGATCGACTTCGGCAACGTTTCGGACAGCGTCGACACCTGCTCGGTGACCTGCGGAGCCAGGAACAGAACGCTCCCGACGATCAGTGCCGTAAGAAGGACAAGGACGATGGGCAGGCTCCAGTTGATCGACAGACCGCTTTTCCGCGAGAAGAACCGGGCAAGTCCG
>CAMLOB010000497.1 GCA_946481475.1 uncultured Chlorobiota bacterium
GTGCCGAACACGACCTGGCCGCCAGCCAGCAGCAGCGGGCGCGCGACGATGCGCGTCAGGAAGCCGTAGGCCAACTGCATCGTGCCGCCGACGATGGTGGTGATCGCGATGAACACGCCGATGTCCCGTTCGGACAATCCGAACTCGACGTGGCCGACGCAGCCGACACGACCGTCGTGGTCCTTGTGCCGGAATCGGGAGACTCCATCCAGGCGATGAAGTCGGGACTGATGGAAATCGCCGATCTCTTTGTGATGAACAAGTCCGACCGCGAGGGATCGGATCAGGCCGTCTCGGCGCTGAAAACCATTCTGACGATGCGGATCACCCATGCCGAGGGGGAGTGGCATCCGGATGTGATCCGGACGGTCGGGACGACGGGGGAGGGGATCGAAACGCTGGCCGATCGGATCGACGGACATCACCGGTTCATGGTAGAGCATCACCTGTTCGAAGCCCGTCGTGCGCACAGGGAAAAGGAACGTGTGCGGGAATTGACCGAAGCATTGCTTCACCGGTCGTTCTGGACCGATGAACGAAACGCTCTCCTTGCCGGGTTGGTGCCGCAGATCGTTGCCCGTGATCTTTCGCCCCAGCAGGCTGCGCAGACCCTTGCGGCCGATGAGATCGGTGTCTCGCCGTAGAGATTCCCGCCGAATCGGAACGCTGCACACCATTCTTCTGCACAATTGCGATGTTATGGCAATACAAGTATACCAGACGGAGATCGGGCCCTATCTGAACGACGCTTCGAATCTTGCCGGAGGAGAGGCCGAACGGGTCTTCCTGCCGGAGTCCGAAGATGAGGTCAGAGAGATCCTTGCGGAATGTTCGGCGAACAGGATTCCGGTTACCGTTTCCGGTGCCGGAACCGGACTTGCCGGCGGACGCATTCCGTTCGGCGGCGTCGTTCTCTCCCTCTCCCGCATGAACCGGATCCTTGAGATCGATCCGGAGGGGAAGCGTGCGGTTGTTGAGGCGGGGGTGATCCTGAACGATCTGCAGCGTGAGGTCGAATCGTTCGGTCTGCTGTATCCTCCCGATCCGACCGAACGTGGCGGACAGATAGGAGGGAATTTTTCGACGAATGCTTCCGGAGCACGCACTTTCAAGTACGGACCGACCCGTGACTGGGTCCGCGGGGCACGTCTTGTGCGGAGCAACGGAGATCTGATCGATCTGCAGCGGGGAGGATGCAGGGCTGTTGGATATGACCTGAGGTTGCCGATCGAATCGGAGATATTGGATCTGCAGGTTCCCCGCTACCGGATGCCGGCCACGAGCAAACATGCCGCCGGCTACTATGCCCGGCCCGATATGGATGCGCTGGATCTGTTCATCGGAAGCGAAGGGACCCTTGCGGTCGTCACCCAGATCGAACTCCGTCTGATCCCGAAACCGGAACGACTCTTCAGCGGCATCATCTTCTTTGATGATGAAGAGAACATGCTGGACTTTGTTGAGGAAGTGCGTGACCGGAGTCGCAGCAACCGAGCAAACGACGGGGCCGATCTCTTCGATGCACGCGCTCTGGAGTTTGTCGATGCGCACGCCCTGGCTTTTATCCGGGATCAATATCCCTCAATTCCTGAAACCGCCGCAGGAGGAGCCGTCTGGTTCGAGCAGGAGACGACGGAGGCATCCGAAGATGCCTTGATTGCCGAGTGGGCCGGGGTAATCGAGCGCCACACGCGGCTGGTCGACGAGTCGTGGTTCGGACTGACCGAAAGCGATCAGGAACGGATGCGCCGGTTCAGACATGCGGTCCCCTCATCGGCATTTGAATTTATCGCACAACATCACGTCCGGAAGTTCGGAACGGATATGGGGGTGCCGGACGACCGATTCAGGGAGATGTACCGGTTCTATCGGGAACAACTGGCCGAATCCGGACTGGCAAACATGACGTGGGGGCATATCGGCAACAGTCATCTGCACGTCAATATCCTGCCGACCGATGAGAGCCGGACGGTTACGGCGAAACAGTTGTATGATCGGTTCGTAGGGGAGGCCCTCACGCTTGGAGGAACGGTCTCCGCCGAACACGGAATCGGAAAGATCAAAGGTCCCTATCTGCAGCAGATGTTCGGTGAAGAGGGGATTGAGCAGATGCGGCGAGTAAAGGGAGTGCTGGATCCGTGCGGAATACTGGGACAGGGAACGATGTTTGAATTGAAATGAAGCGAGTCTGCGCTCGATGTTCGAACGTCGATTTGCGAATGAAAGATTCCGGGTAGAGGGGGAGGCGCATGATCCTGTCGAGCCGACGATCTGTCCCCGGCTCGAAGCTGATCTCTCACGCCCTTGCGTTTTGGACTTTCTCTTTTGAATTGACCTATGGCTCACGTTTTTCAGATCAATGCTTCCGGCGGCGGCGTTCCAAAGGTGGGAATGCACCGGGCCGAGGTGGACCTGAACGGCATAACGGTTGACGACCAGGCCGACAAGGTGCATCACGGCGGTCCGTTGCAAAATCTTTGTCTCTTCAGGATGGAGACGATTCTTGAATTGCAGCGGGAGGGACATCCGATCTTCCCCGGTTCGGTCGGCGAAAATATTACGACGATCGGACTTGATGCCGAAGACCTGATGCCGGGGGTGGAACTGACTATCGGCAAGGACATCAGAATCGAGCTGACCGACTACGCAACCCCGTGCAAGACGATTGCCGCCTCCTTCAGCGACGGAAACTTCAACAGAATCAACAGCAAGAAATATCCCATGGAGAGTCGCATCTATGCCCGGGTAATTCGGGGGGGAGAGATGCGGGTCGGGGATATGATTATGGTTTGTGGTTGAATAGTTCAATGGTCGGGTGGTTCAATAGGTGAAGGGCTTTGCCTGAATTGAACCACACTCAACCATGCCACTATTAAACCATTGAACCACTCAACCAAGCAACTATTTACTAACAGATTAACAGCCTGAGACTATGGAGACTTTCGATCAGAACCCGACACCGAACGAACCACGTCCCCGGACCGTGCGGCCGCAGAAAGAGAAGGGGGAGATGACGTTCGCAAAAACCTTCGTCGCCTCGATGCTCGGATTCATGGCCGGAACTGTCGGCGTGTCGATCATCTCCATCATCTTTTTTGTGATCCTGATCGGTTCGCTTGCTTCAGGCGATTCGGAACCGACGGTGCTGGAGAACTCGGTCCTCGTCATGCCCTTGCGGGGGAACGTACCGGAGTATGTGACCGGAGGGTCGTTCGGCGATTTCCTCGATGACTTTTCGATTACGACCGTTCGGGATTATCTGAGGGCGCTTGAGGAGGCGGCCGAGGACGATCATATCAAGGGCGTCTGGATGAAACTCGAAGGGTTTTCCGGCAGCATCTCCCAGATCGAGGCGTTGAACAGAGGAATCACCGAGTTCAGAAAATCGGGGAAGTTCATTTATGCCGTTCCGGATGAGGACGGCTACAGCGAGGCGGAATATATCCTTGCCTCGGCTGCCGACAGTCTCTTCATGCCCTTCTCCGGTGCGGTTGAGCTGAACGGTTCCTATATCGTCCTCGAGTACTACAAGCCGCTTCTGGACAGACTGAACATCAAACCGATCGTGGTGCGGGCCGGCACGTACAAGAGTGCCGTCGAACCCTCGTCCGATCGCGCGTCGACGTCCGCGTTGCCAG
>CAMLOB010000498.1 GCA_946481475.1 uncultured Chlorobiota bacterium
AAGGGATTAACGGCACGGTCGTCGGTTCGCCGGAGGGCATTGCCGGACTCCTGCAATGGCTGCGGAGCGATCCCCGTCTGGCCGATCTCGAGCACAAGGAATCCCGCGTCTCGCCGGACGACAAGACGTTCTACCGGATGAAGGTACGGCTGAAGAAGGAGATCGTCACGCTGGGCGTTGAGGGGATCGACCCGACGGAAAGCGTGGGAACGTACGTCGAGCCGGAGGAGTGGAACAACCTGGTCAATGACCCCGACGTTCTGCTGATCGACACGCGGAACGACTATGAGGTGGAGATCGGCACGTTCCGCGGCGCGGTCGATCCGCACACGAAATCCTTCAGCGAATTTCCGGAGTGGGTGCAGAAGAATCTGGATTCATCCAGGCACAGAAAAGTGGCGATGTTCTGCACCGGCGGCATCCGCTGCGAAAAGGCGACGGCCTTCATGCTGAAGCAGGGATTCGAGGAGGTCTATCATCTGAAAGGGGGTATCCTCAAATATCTTGAATCGGTCGCCGAGGAGGAGAGCACGTGGGAAGGAGAATGCTACGTTTTCGATCACCGCGTCGCGGTCGACCACCGGCTTGCCCCGGGCTCGTATGATCTCTGCTACGCCTGTCGGCGGCCACTCTCGGAGGAAGACAAGAAGTCATCCGACTACAGATACGGGGTAAGCTGTCACCGCTGTATTAACGAGTTCACCGATGAGGACCGGCAACGATTTGCCGAGCGGGCGCGACAGATCGAACTGGCGAAGCAACAGGGGAGAGAGCATCTGGGGGAAGGGATGG
The DNA here is from genome assembly GCA_946481475.1 of uncultured Chlorobiota bacterium. The sequence continues at coordinate 793 of CAMLOB010000498.1, forward strand.
ATCTGTAGGAGCGAAGCCCGTGTAGCGATTCCAACCTCCATCAAATTGACCCCCAACATGTATTGTATTTGTTTGACGCCAACCCGAAAGGTCCGGCATTAATGGTGCAAAAAGACATCTGGTACCGCTGGCTCCTCGGACGCCGCGACGGAGAGGATCCCGAGCGGCGGAAGGAGTCATTGCGTCGGCTCGCTCCGATCCGGAACAAGGTTCTTGAGCATGGGAGGTTGACCGGAGAAGGGACATTGCTCGATGTCGGATGCGGTGACGGTCTGATCGGACTCGGAGCACTGGAAGCCTCCGGATACGACGTTGTCTTCAGCGATATCTCATCCGATCTTCTGAAGTACTGCCGGGAAATCGTTCGCGAAGCGGATCTTCTTGAACGCTGCCGCTTTGAACTTCTTCCGGCCCACAATCTCCACACGATCGAGAATGCCTCGGTCGATGTGGTCACCACCCGTTCGGTTCTGATTTACGTTGCTGAAAAGCAACAGGCATTTAACGAGTTCTTTCGCGTGCTGAAGCCGGGAGGACGGTTCTCGCTGTTCGAGCCGATCAACCGCTTCGGTTGCGAAGACCGGAAGACCCGGTGGCTCGGCTACGATATGTCCCCGATCCTCGACATTTATCTGAAGGTACGGGAGGGCATGAGGCGAGAGGATGCCGTGAAAGAGGAAGGAGAAGATCCGATGATCGACTTCGATGAACGGGATCTGATCCGGTTTGCCGAAGAGGCAGGCTTCAGCCAGGTCTATCTTGATTATCATGTCGGCATTCACCCCCCCGGGCCAGGCGACTGGAACTTCATCTATCGAACCGCACCGAATCCGAACGCCCACACGCTGGAGGAAGGGGCGGAAAGAAGACTGAATCCGGAAGAGCGGGAGATGCTTGTCACTCACCTGAAACCTCTGGTTGAGCGGGGGGAGGGGAAACGGAAGACGGCATTCGCCTATCTTTACGGAGTCAAGTAACCAATGCAGCAATGATGGAAAACATGAGACTCTTCAGCAGCCGGACGGAGACCCCACTGGGGCCGATGGACATTCTCGCATCGGATGAGGCGCTCCTGCTGCTGGAGTTCGCCGATCGTCCGGACCTCGCAAAGCAGTCGACCGATCTTCAGTTGCTGGTCAGCGGTTCGGTTGAGGAAGGGACGAACGATATTATCGAGCAGACAAAAGAAGAGCTTCGGGAATACTTTGCCGGTCGGCGCAAACGATTCTCCGTTCCGCTTCGGACACCGGGAACTCCGTTTCAGGAATCGGTATGGAATATGCTGAGGGAAATTCCGTACGGAGAGACCTGGAGTTACGGAACGCTGGCCCGCAGACTCGGCGATCCGAAGACGATCCGGGCTGCTGCTCACGCCAACGGCCGGAACCGGATTGCAGTTATCATTCCCTGCCACCGCGTGATCGGCACCGACGGGTCACTGACCGGTTATGCGGGCGGCACCGACCGCAAGAAGCGACTGCTTGAACTGGAAAGGGCAACCGCTCCGGTGCCGGAAGGACAGGAAACACTCTTCTGAATTTTCCCGCCCACCTGCCGCTTCACCCTGCGCCGGCCTGCGTTGTTCCCCACCAATGCGATTCATGATAGAACAGTTCCCGATCTTCCGGCTTTATCCAGATCAGTTCATGTTCTCCTCTCCCTGTCGGTTCGCCGACAAGTTCCGTCCGGAAGAAAACCGCATACATTTCATAGTCCCCATCGGTTGCCCGAAAGAACTGCACCGCTTCACCCAGCTTTTGCGGAGCGGAGATCTCTCTTCCCAACTCCTCTTGGACCTCACGCCGAACCGTCTCTTCCGGAGATTCATTCGGATATGATCCTCCCCCCGGAAGGAAATATCCGGCGGACGTTTCAACGACGGCGACCCTGCCGGTATCGGACAGAATCACGGCATAGGCGGCGGGACGGAAACGATAGAGGACTCCCGGCATCTTTATGCCGAATACCGGAATGTATGCAGGCTTATCACTCATGGCCGGATCCTCTCGGCATTTGTTCTTCCTTCCGTATTCATACCGCATTCCCGGTACGTAGCGACAAGAAATCCGTCCCGTTCTCTACTTCAGACTTCGCTTCATGGCCATCATGTAGCCGAGATGAATGCCTTCGTGAAGATTGTTGTAGAGGAGAGCGTCGTCGATGTTCTGGAGTACGATGCCGGTGGAAGTTTCATAGGTGTTGAATGAGGTAAATCGTCCCCGTTCATAATCTTCGGCCAGTCGATCCGGCGCCTCCCGCAGGAACTCCATTCCCTTCCAGAAAAGTGCCGGAGTAGTTGTCTGAATTCCTGTCCCTTTGCGAAACGCAGTCACAACATCTTCCGGCACATACAGATCAAGTCCGCTCAGTCCGTACTGAAGAAGTTGCTGCGTCACCACAAGGTGGGCGGCGTTCCATGCGATGGTGTTGACGAATCCTTCAGGCACCTGAAAAAGCTGTTCCTCGCTCAGATCATCCACAAGTCTGCCGACAAGTTCCCGAACGGTTCGAAAATGCTCAATAGCGGTCACTCTTCCTCCCGGATCATGATGTGTGTTTCTGCATACTTTGCAACGACGGATATCGGCGCAGCGTTCTAACTTCGCAAAAAAATTCCGCACGTCTTATGCCCGTAAACTTCTCGAACAGTACGACACCGGCAGCTCGAAATCTTTTGTGCTGTCTGGCCTTCCTCCTGTCATCGGTTTGCCTGACGGCACAGATCGAGTCATCGGATACCTCCACCCGAAACTGGATCCTCGACGGTGGATTCACGTTGTATGATCTGAGCGACCAGAATGGTTGGGGACGCGGGGTCATCTTTTCACTTGAACGCCGGTTCGG
>CAMLOB010000499.1 GCA_946481475.1 uncultured Chlorobiota bacterium
ACCCAGCTTCAGGTCGGACCACACGCCGTTCGATTTCTTCCACCGCGCGATGTTGTTCATCTCCTGTCCATCAACCCTGTCGAACCGTCCGCCGACGTAGAGATAGTTCTCATCGGTCACCATACATGCGATGATATCGGTGGCGGCAAACTCCGTGTTCATCCCGTGCCAGGTTCCGGTTGCCAGATCGAAGCGGGCCAGCTTCGGTGTGCGGATATCGCCGGCGATGGTGAACTCTCCTCCGGCGAAAAGATTTCCTCCGTCGAGGGCAAGGGCGCGGACGTGATCGTTGACACCGTTGCCGACCCGCCGCCAGCGGGTTCCGTTCCACTGTGCGATGTTGACTGCGACGGTGGTCCCGGCCACAACGAACCGTCCGCCGACATAGAGCACCCCGTCGTGAACAACGAGCGCGTCGACGCTGCTTGCGTTGATGCCGCCGATCCCTTCGCCGAGCGTCGACCAGGTCTTGGTTGCCGTGTTCCAGACGGCGATGTTGCGGGCAGGCTTTCCTCCGGCATTTCTGAACTGTCCGCCGATATAGACGTTATCTCCGTCGACGGCGATGGCGTTGACGAATCCGTCGACGCCGTTGTCCTTTTCGTTGCCGAGAGCCTGCCATGCGAGTCCGTCCCAGAGAGCGATGCCTCCGAAGTTCCTCCCGGCGATCTGCCGGAACTCTCCACCGACGTACATCCTGCCGTCGAGTCGGACGATAGTTTTGACGACGGCGTCGGTTCCGGGCAGACCGTACCCGCCGATCCATCCTTCGTTGCTGTTGGCCGAGTCGACTGATGCCGACATGGCTGCCGAGTAGGAGAGGGCATTGAATGCGTCGGCAAAGGGATCGAAGAGGGATCTGTGGGGGTCCGACTCATCGGAGAGGGAGGGGAGCGACGGCTGGGCAAAGAGAGAAGCCGACGTGATGATGAGCAGAAGAGGGAAGAGAACGACGCGGATCGGTGACAGGGAACTCATGATAATCTTGGTTGAGGATGTTGCATTGATACTGCCGAATGCTGCTGTCGGGTTGTGGTGTGAATACCGGGAATAGACTCTTTTTCCGGGCGTTTGTCACGACTCCGGATATTGAACCGAAAGAATGAAGAGAGTAAGGGTTCGGTTTCGGCGGCTCAGGGTATCTGAAGCGAAACGGCTTCCGGAACATTCCGGAAGCCGTTTGATTGCAGCGAAGATATTCGGGCACATCTTTTTGCGGACTCATTGCCGGATGATCTTCCTGACAATGACCTCTTCGCCGACGTTCAGGCGGACCATATAGGCTCCGGAGGGGAGCGATGCTTCCGGTTCCCAGAGAAGTCTGTGCTCTCCGGCCGGAAGCTTGTGGTCGATCAGTCTTGTCACTTCCCTGCCGTCGGTTGTGTGGATGCTCAGGGTGACCTGATCGTATCCGGCGGTCCGGAACGTCAGTGTGGCCGATTCGGTGACCGGATTTGGCCACACCTGATCGAACGTTGCCCCGCCATTTGTCCCACGCTCCTTCACCGTGAGGACAGGATCGGAGTAGATGCCGAAATAGAAGGAGGATTTTCCTCCGGCCTGCAGGAAGGCTCCGGCCACGTAGACCTTGTCCCCGTCGGCATCAACGACGTAGACGTAGTTGTCGACGCCACTCCCCAGACTTTGCCAGTTCGACCCGTCCCACCGGGCGATGTTCGACAGACTGTCCTGTCCGGAGTGGACGAAGCTCCCTCCGGCATAGACATAGTTCCGGGTTGTCGAGAGGGAGTTGACGCTCGGCAGAAATTCTTTCTCCAGTCCTTCGCCCGGCGCCTCCCATGATCCGGAATTGATATCCCACAGGACCATCGACGGCGACCGGAGGCTCCCGGCCGAATCGAAGCTGCCGCCGAGATAGACCTTGCCGTCCTTCACCGCCATATCCCACACCACCTCGTTCACTCCTTCTCCCATCGGGAACCAGTTCCGCTCATCTCCGTCCCATCGGGCAACGTTCCGGGCCTCTCTGGCCGAACCGAGCAGCAGATCTCCCGCCCCCAGGAAGCGTCCTCCCACATACAGGTCGTTTCCGTCGACGGCAATTGCAAAGACCTGTCCGTTGATCCCCCGCCCGACCGTGTCCCAGACGTCGGTTGCGCTGTTCCACCGGACCAGACTGTAGGCCGGCATACCGTCGACTTCGGTAAAGTCGCCGCCGAGATAGACATAGTCTCCGTCGAAAGCGATTGCCGAGACGAAACCGTTCTCGGTCGGGTTGTTCGGTCCGGCGCTCGACCCCAGTCTGGACCACTCCCCGGTTGTGCTGTTATAGCGAATGATGTTGTTCGATCCGACCTGGGTGTTGCCGCTGAAGCGTCCGCCGACGTAGACCCATTCATCTTTTGCCGCAACGGTGTATATGTTTCCGGCAAAGAGTCCGGGGACCAGTTGCCATCTGCTCTCGTCGAGTCGGGCCAGGCGGGTGCCGATACCGGTTCCCGGCTGGTTGAATTCTCCACCGACCCAGACTTCTCCATCTTTTGCATCGAGGGCGAAGAGGTTGTTCCCTGTTCCCTTTGCCAGACTGAACCATCGGAGTCCGTCCCACCGGGCAATGCCGTCGGCCGGAACTCCTCCGGCCCGCGAGAAGGCCCCGCCGACGTAGAGGGCGTCGTCATGAAATGCCAGGGTGTTGACGAAGCCGTTCATCCCTTCGCCGAGCCGACCCCACCAGAGCGTATTGAAGAGGGGGTTCCCGTCGAACTCGCTCCAGCGGGCGACGTAGCGGACCGTGGCGGTGGTTGTGGTGTAATCTTCGGGGTATGCGGTGACGAACGTGCCGCCGACAAAAAGTTCTTTCCCTCTGACCGCGAGCGAACGGACGACGTTGTCCACGCCGTTCCCCTCCAGCCGGATCACATCCTGTCCCGAAAGCCAGAAGATGCCGCTCAGTCGGGTCCACGTCGCCGTATCGGGTCGCCAGCGGGCGATGTTGCTGACGACCGTATCCCCTGCGCGGTCAAATCCTCCGGCTACGAAGACGGTATTGTCCATGACGGCGATGGCGTTAACGAAACCGTTGACTCCACCGGCAAGTCCATGCCACTCCGATCCGTCCCACCGGGCCACGCCGGAACTTGCCGTTCCGCCGGCCGAACTGAAACTCCCCCCCACATAGATGCCGTCCGGTCCTGCGGCCAGTGCGTTGACGATCGCGTCGACGCCCGAACCGAGCGTTCCCCACTGGCTTGTTCTCAGGTTATAGACCGCGACGTTCTGCACGGTTCTGTTTCCGATCCGATCGAAGATCCCTCCGACATAGAGACTGTCCCCGTGAACGAGAAGCGTCGAGATAAATGCCGTGCCGGTTGTCGAGCGGACATCCCCCATCGAGCGCCACGACTTCGAGACGATATCGTAAAAGGCGATATTCCTGATCGGCTTTGCCCCCGCCGTGTCGAACTGTCCGCCGACGTACAGCGTTCCGCCGTCGATGGCCAGGGCGTTGACGATGCCGTTGACGCCGTTCAGGACACCCGGACCCGGACCGACCCGCCCCCATTGTTCACCGTCCCAACTGACAAGGTTGTTCACGCTGATGTCTCCGGCTTTCGAGAAAGCCCCTCCTATGTAGATATGGCTTCCGTTGGAGACCATGGCGAAGATCTCGTCA
>CAMLOB010000500.1 GCA_946481475.1 uncultured Chlorobiota bacterium
CTTGTATTTGCGAAGCGAACCGATCCGGGCGGTCTCGGCAAATTCAGCGGAAGGAGAGAAAACCCGGTCTTCCTGAAGGATCGATTCGATGGCGTCGTTTGTCTTCTTTGCGGTTGCGTTGCGGGAATTTCCGGCCATTGGTACTCAACATTGAATAGTGATCGGGAAGTGTTCCGTTTGCCGCAGAAGATAAGAAAACAGGCTCACAGTGTCTGTGAGCCTGCTGGAGATTGCGTGTGATGTGGTGGAAAAGTGGAGGAAGTCTTCCTACCAGGGGAGTCCCGGCAGCAGCGTCTTGCCGACATCCGGAACGGAGTTGTGGGCCTCTTCATAGAGAAGTCCCTTGCTTTCGCCGACGTTCTCGGGATCGGGCATGTTGACGCTCAGGTCGATGATCTCCACCTTCAGGTAGACCTTCCCGTACTTGGTGAAGTAGGTCCCCCAGATCATCTTGTCCGCCTCCAGCGCCTCGGCAATCGTCCAGACATCGGGTTCATAGCTCGGACTCTTCGTGTCGACGTTCTGGGCAAGCATCTGGTCCTGAACATCAATGTTCGGGATCAACTCAAACTCCTCGCCGACGGACTCCTGCTCGTTGAACCAGGCTTCAAGTGAGTCGGCATAGCTCCAGCTCAGCGATTCGTATTGTTCCTCACCATAGAGATTCTTGAAGGGGAAGATGGCGATCACAGGCTTGTCGGCATCCTGGGCGAAAAGCGCAAGTGAGCCTGAGAAGAAGAGGGCAAGGACGGCAAAGACTGTGATGTGCTTCATAATCGTGGAAGATGTATTGCGGTTCATTCGGTCCATTCTATCAATTCGCGGTTATTTGCGATGCGGTCGTTTGTCACGACGATCCGGGTGACGTTTAATGGAGGGGGAGCGTGTGGGGGAACAGTAACTCTAAGACCGGATCGAATATAGGGAGAAAAACCATGAAGATGAACCGGGTTGGGGACGATTTTGTAGATTCCGGCCGACCGACAATCGAAATTTGCCCGCGCACCATGAATCTGCACGAAATACGGGAGCTTGCCGCAGCCTATTCGGCCGCGGAGCTTGATCGGATGATCGAGTCGTCCCTTGCGGTCGATCCTGAGGGGATTATCACCGATCCCCTCAAGTCGGAACGATTCGGCTCCCTGGTCAAGGCCAGGACAGTACGCCTGCTGATGGAATCGGGACTGCCTCTCCACGACGCGGTCCGCGAACTTGGAAGAACGATGAGAAACGGCGTGGGAAAGCGAAAGGACGAAGGGTAGCACTACTCCTCCGTCCTTGCGAACGCTCGAACCGTTATCTCTCCCATCACGCGAGCTACTTCAATCCCGTCTCCATCTGCTGGAATTCCGGTTGGACATTCACCCCGCCGACGCGACGCCACGTCGTATCCTCAAGCGAACAGAGAAGCCAGGCGAAGTTGCAGGGGAATCCCGGCGCCGCCACGTTCGGGTGGTAGCCTTTGACGATGACGACGGCGTCGTCGGCGTAGACGGGCTGGGCAAATTCGGGGTTTTCAAGCTGCGTGTAGATGAACTGTGTGACGAAACCGGGGGAGGGGATATCGAAAAAGAGATAGAGTTCCTCCTGCGTCTCGGCATGTTCGTGCGGCGGCCAGCTTGTCCAGTTTCCCGGTTTCGAGAGGGTGACGCCGGTCAGAAGTTTTCCCCCTTCGACGTTCTCCGCGATCACTTTATAGATGTCGCGGTAGGACGGTTCGGCTCCTACCTTCAGGTACATCCCGTCGCGATCTCTGATATCATCGAACCGGACGTGAGCCGCCTCGGCATCCACCTCCGTCGGTGCGCTCCCCTCGAAGATATCGAGTTCGCCCTCGGTCGTCACGGTGAACTCTTCTCCCTTGGGAACATAGATGCCGTCGAACTTCCCGACTTCGTACGTATTGTTCCCTACGGTCACCCTTCCTGTTCCTTTCAGAACCAGCAGGACCGTCTCGCTCCCCTTGTTGGCTGCGGTGACGGTCGGCTCCGTCTCATCGAGGATGATTCGTCCGGCAGAGATATATTTGAAGTCGCTGTTATCGGGGGTCACGGAAATATTCCGTCCCTTTTTTGATGCGGTGTTTCGAATAAGCCATTTGTGATCACTCATGTCGACTGGAACCATTAATGTTGAAAAAAACGTTATTGCGTTGATGGAATATAGGGAAGTCAATTGTAGTTGAACCAAATTCTGAAGAGCCATGATACCGATCAGAGCTAACCTTTTTCAATCGTTTCTTGCCCTGCTTCTCCTCTCTCCCTTCGTTGTCGGTCTTTCCGGCTGCGAGACGAATCCGGCCACCGGCGAAAATGAATTTCTTCTCCTCTCCACCGAGGAACAGCGTCAGCTCGGGGCCGAGGCCGACGCCCAGATCGTCGCCGAGTTCGGCATCTATGACGATCCGGAAATTCAGCAGTGGGTGGAGCGGATCGGCAAGGAAGTCCATGCCGAGAGCAACGATACCCGGTTCAACTACACCTTCCGGGTTCTCGATTCCGAAGTCATCAATGCCTTTGCGCTTCCCGGCGGATACGTCTACGTGACGCGCGGACTTCTGGCCTACCTGCAGAACGACGCGCAGCTTGCCATGGTTCTCGGTCACGAGGTGGGACATGTGGCGGCAAACCATTCGGCGAAGCAATACACCAGTTCAATCCTTGCCAATCTCGGTCTTGCCATCGGCGGCGTCTTGTTCGAGGATGTTCGTCCCTTCCTCGGTGCCGCGCAGACCGGTTTGCAACTTCTCTTCCTCTCCTACAGTCGCGATCACGAAACCCAGTCAGACACGCTCGGCGTCAAGTACGCGACGCTTGCCGGATACGAGGCGGCCGAGGGGGCGGAGTTCTTCGTGACGCTGCAACGTTTGCAGGAGCAGTCCGGAACGGCCATTCCGACCTGGACCAGCACGCATCCTGACCCGGTCGATCGTGAGGAGAATATCATCGATAAGGCGGCTGAGTGGAAGGCGGCCGTTGGAGGAAATCTGGGTGGGGTCAATCCGGAAGTCTATCTCCCCCGTATCAACAACATCGTCTTCGGGCAGAATCCGCGGCACGGATTTGTGCAGAACAACACCTTCTACCATCCCGATCTTCAGTTCCAGTTCGCCGTTCCGAGCGGCTGGCAGATCGGGAATTTCGCTACCCAGGTCCAGATGGTCTCGCCGCAGGAAGATGCGGTCATCATCTTCACAACCGCCGCCGAATCCAACGCTTCGTCCGCCGCCGATGCCTTTCGCACCCAGGAGGGGATCCAGACCGTCGAGCGGACCGTCACCAACGTCAACGGTTTTCAGGCAATCCGGCTTCGGACGAACGTGGCTGCCGAGAACGGGGGGACGCTTGTCGTGCTGAGCTACTTTATCGAGAAAAGTCCGAACGTCTACGTCTTCCACGGCTACAGCGACGTGGGGAACTTCAGCTCCTACTTCAACACCTTCGAGGGAGTCGAGACAAGCTTCCGTGAGGTGACGAACCCCTCGATTCTCGGCGTTCAGCCATTCCGGCTTGATGTCTTCCAGACGTCGCAATCCGGAGTGTTCAGTTCGCTCGTTACGCCGAATTCGGCTGCCGGGATGGACATCGCTTCTCTGGCCATTCTGAATCAGCGGCAGACCGGCGATCAG
>CAMLOB010000501.1 GCA_946481475.1 uncultured Chlorobiota bacterium
GAGCGGAGGCCACGTTTCTTACGTTCGCGTTACGTTTGCGGTCCTTCCTCCGGCCCGCCTCCATGCGTTCGGCAGGAACGGCAGCCGGACGGCATCGGCGTACCGGAACTTACTCTTCTTCCCTGCGATGACGGGGCAGCCGCTCAACGGCAAAGTCGACGAGTGCGCGCAACGGAATCAGCCGGGAATCGGCCAGACCGATCTTCCCTTTACCGACCGAGACAACGTCCTTTTCGAAATCGGCGCCGATCGCGGCGAAGTCCTCGCTGTCGAGGTCGACATCATCATATTCCACCCATTGCCGTTCGCCGTCGACAACAACCGGAGCTCCCTCCCTGACCCTCTCCTTCCCCGGGTAATCGGCACGGTACTCGGCCAGATGAATTGCCGTGCAACTGTCGTAGCCGACGCCGAGCAGGAGAACCCGGGCATCTTCATCGTAGAGGCGGGCCAGAGGAGAGGTCTCCCCCATACCGTAGTCCAGAACATGTCCCCCGACGATCCGCTCCTTCTTTTTCCCCCAGGCCGCAAAGGAAGTCTTCGGATGATCGCTCCGGAGAACGCCGTTCATGCCCCGGAACGTCTCGGGAATTTTCCCCATACCGTTGCTGGTCGTCAGATCGGCACGGTACGGCGGCATCGTCTCCCGTATCGGTTGCCACCAACTCTGCGGAACGGGGGGATTGCACCAGTCTTTCGGATCGGAGAGGACGGCCGAATGCGTCGGCATCACCAGCGTTCCGTCGGGACCGAGCACATGAACCAGAGCGAGGATCACGGCCTGGGGACCGCCGCAGACCCAGCCGATCGACGAGAGGGAGGAATGAACGATGAGCGTCATCCCGGGAGCAATCCCGAGACGGTGAAGGTCGGACTCGAGATCGTTGATCGTTACCAGACGGTTCAGGCCGGACATGGATTTTCGATTTTCGTAAAGATGATATATCTGCTTTGAAAGCACAGAAAAAAGAACAGGCTTCCTGCAACTATTCAACTACCAACCACTCAACCACAGCACCTCTTCACTCCCGGCTCTTGACTCTTCACTTCCCTCTCCTCAACACCCGCATCCCGAAATCCCTCACATCCCGCCACCGACCGAGCACCCGTCGTGGCGAAATACCGACCAGCTTTGCAACGAAAAGGATACTGATCGTGCCGAGCATCCAGAAGCTTGCAACGACCGCCCAGGCCTCTCCCACCGCTCCCAGACGCGGAACAAGGAGGATGGAAACGCCGACAAAGAGAAGCAACGCGGAAAACGTAGCGATGAAGAGGCGACGGACCTGACTCATACCGAGGAGGATGTAGCTGTTCATACTGAACGGAATCGCAAGTGCCGCAAGGCTGAGGATACGAAAGAGGTCGGGAGCGAGATCGTATTTTCCCTTATAGATAAAACCGAAGACTTCTTCGATCGGCAGTATCCAGACAAGGAGAACGACCGGCAGGAGAATAATCGTCATAAAGGCGATCATCTTCTCGATCAGAACCGTCAACTCCCCCTTTCTCTGCTGCGCGCTGAGGCGGGCAACCGCCGGATAGACGAACAGGGCGCCGGCGTCGCGAATCCCCTCGAATCCGCGGAAGAACTTCTTCGCCACATCATAATTTCCGACAACTGCAGCATCGCTGACCAGAAGGGCAAGCAGGATCACATCTCCCTGGGCAAGGAAGCCCATTGTCGCGGCCGAACCGAACTGGGCGAAGCCGAAACGGACCATCCGCCGAAGTAACGGGAAATCGAACCTGAACGCAAAACGGATGCGCCCGGCATACAGCAGAAGTCCGACCAGCGAAGAGAACCCGGCGGCGGCGGCGGTCACATACATCATGTCGATCTCGTCAACCAGCCACCCGGTCTGCCGCCCGTGCAGCAGAAGCGCAATAGTGGCTCCCGCCCAGGCTGCGTCGACGATGAACGTCCCCCGCGTATCGATGTGAAGCTGCGCAGTCTTCAGCGTAAAGTTCCTGAGCCAGAAAGAGAGAGCCACCACAGGGAAAAGAGCCAGAACCGGCGCCAGATCGGGCTTTCCGGTAAACAGGGCGATCTCCTCACGACCGAGCCAGATACCGAGCGAGCAGAGACCGATGAAGAGCGTATAGAGGATGATCGCCGCCGAGGTCGCCTGCTTCCGTTGCTCCTCGACAACACCGAAGTTGACCATGATCTGCAGGGCAAAACCGTCGGCGAGCATAAAGAGTGCGGTCAGAATCGCCTGTGAAGTGGCAAAGAGCCCCCACGGAGCCGCCCCGATCACTTTCTGCGGAAGAATAAAGACAAGACCGAGCGACAGGTAGAGCACCTTGTCGGCCGTCGACCAGGCCGCCTTCGATATATGCTGCGTCAGTTGCAAACCGCCGCAAAGGTAGTAAAATGAGTTTCGAGTTTATAGAGAGAAGAGTTCGTAGAGTTTATAGAGTGGGGGAAGAGGGCACTGTAGGAGGCAAAAACCTTTGCCCCACAAATGAGTTTCGAGTTTATAGAGAGGAAAGTTCCTGAGCGGGATGCAGAAGTCGTTGCCGTTTCAGTGGAGGGAGGTTGAATAACCGAGCAACTTAACGAGGGATGAGAATCGGGAGCCTTGAATTCGTTCCGTCGGCGCACGACCGGTGTTGCGGATACGGGAGAAAAATCACAGAGACGGCGGGAAGCGGAAGGATTCCGTGATACGGAATACAAAAACCTCCTCCCCTTCTCTCTATGAACTCCCCCTACCCATACTCCACCAGAATCGCCACTGCGGCCGCCACCTCCACCATGCAGTCGGCCGGAAGGCGGCCAAGCCGTTTGCGGCAGCGGTCGGTCTCCACCGAACAGATCCGCATCGTATCGACAACCGCCGGTTCCTCAAGTCCGGACGACTTCGTCGGCGGCACCTCGACGCGCCACAGACCCTCTCCTTTGCCGAAGGTCTCGATCCTCGCGACAAGTCGAAGGGGCATCAGTTCCATGGCATCGCTGCTGATCACCACCGCAGGCCACAAAACGGAAGACTCTTCTCTCCCCTTCGACTCCACAAGCCAGACTTCGCCGTACTTCGGCGCGACGGGATCGATCCGACTCATGTCCTCCTGCCTCCGTTTGCCGGAACTGATCCGGCAGAGTTTCCGTGAACCTCTTCAAGTTCGGCCACCTGACGCGCCAGCAGGCTGCGTCGCTGCTCCACCGGCATCTTCGTCAGCACGTTCCGTTCAAGGATGCGGGGAGAGAGAGTTCCGGTACTCACTTCCTCTCCCAGCACCCTTTCGGCATCCTCCCGACTCATCAGTCCTTCGGAGAGGGCCCGCAGAACCGTTCGCCGCAACCACTGCGGCTTCTCCGGCTCCAGTTCATACGGCTCCTGCTTTCGATACCCCTGCTTGTTGATGGCGATGCACCACTGGCGGTAATGGGAAGGACCGATGATGCCGAGAACCTGCAAACGGTAGAGCAGAGCCTGGACACTGATTCCGTACTTCAGCTTCAGCATGACCAGTTCCTCCCCCTGCACAAACCCGCGCCGCAGACCGACCTCCCGTTGCAGGGCATCGGCCGGAGCAAGCAGCGCGCCGGCAAAGCGGAAGGCGGCCTTCTCCTCATAAACTCCCTCGGCCACATCCATCACGATGTGGCCCAGATCGTG
>CAMLOB010000502.1 GCA_946481475.1 uncultured Chlorobiota bacterium
CAGTTTTATTCCGGCCCGGACCGAGTGCTCGCCGATCGTCTCGGTCTCCGTGTTCAACCGGAACTCGTATCCGGCCCGGAGAGTCGGGCTCCCCGAGCGTTCAAACAGATCGATCTCCAGATCTCCGCCGATATACGGTGTGACTCTGCCGAGGTCGTCCGGTATCGTGTGGAAGAGAAGCTGGGTGCCGATGTAGGGACGGAGGTATCCCGTCCTCCCGCGAAATCCGTCGAGGCAGCATCCCGTCCAGAAGAGATGTTCCATCCCCATCGAGAGATCGATGAACTCACGACTATAGACGACGGCTCCATCGTTCGGCAGTGCAAACTGCGGGTCGCCGTCGACCAGATGAGCGGAGATGTGGGCGATCCGGACGGTCGGGATAAAGGTTGTCCGATGTTTTTCCGGATTCTCGAATGTCCGAGGAGGATTCCGGTAGGTGTCCCCCGCCCGACCGATTCGTGCCGATCCATAAAACCCGAAATAGTAATCGACCGCCTCGACCGGAAATTTGAAGTTGGATTCGGAGCGGAGACGGGACCAGGTGAAAAAGTCGGCGCCGATGCTGAGGTTGACTGCCAGAGGGGTCCAGAGCGTTTCCAGGTATGGATCGTAGGAGTCGTTGTCGCAGACCGGATCATGCCCGCACAGGTCTTCGTATTCCACCTCACGGACTTCTTCGAAAAGAGAGACGCTTCCCCCTATATCCAGCCGGACCTTGTCGTTTGCCGACTCACCCGATCCGCCGATGCGGGGGGCATACTTCCCTGCGTATGGCCAGCGGTAGAGGGGAAGGCGTTCCTTGACGTCGTCCCGTGACGCCGTTACCGTGTTCTGGCTGCGCAAAGGGAGGACGTACAGCAGAATCCCCGACAGAAGCAAGCAGATGAATTTGAGCATAAGGCGGACCATTCATTCGGTGTTTTCCGGCGCGAAGATAACGACGAATGTCGATTTCCGATTTTCAATCGACGAATGGCGAAATGTACCGTAGGGGCGCAAAACCTTGCGCCCTTCCCATTCCCGATGTCGATTTCCGAATCGCGATGTACGTTCGCCGCATCGGGATATGGACCCGATCTGCGTCAATCCGTCGCATCCGTTCGATCTGTGGTCCGTTGCATCGAAACGGAAAACCGGAGAAGGAGGATTTTAGAATTTCGATTGACGATTGACGATTGAAGGATGGAGATCGACCCGTTCCTCCTCAGGGCTGAATCGCTACGGCTCCCCTCATTCGAAAATCGAAATTCGTCATTTCCAGGCTGCAGGGATGAACCGGCGACTCCCCTCATTCGCCAATCACAAATCGCCAATCGAAATTCCTCATCCCCCAACGCTCAATTCGATCCCCTCAACAATATCCCCTTCCCGTCCGGCTCTGACCGTGATCCGGACCGGCGCGGAAACATTGGTGAATCCGAGCATCCGGATCTGCTCCGCGTCGATCTCCACCTCATACTCTCCGGGAGGGAGTCCCATGTAGTAGAATTCGCCGTCCTCGTAGGTGATCGTGCTGTCGGCAAACGTGCCGTCGATCTGACGGAAACGGACGATCACCCCTCCTTTCCCCTTTCCGTTCCGGCTGACGTGACCGCTTGCCTCTCCGCCGACTACGATCGGCAGCTCGATGACGAGATTCCGGTTCGGACGGGGCGTCACTTCCATCGTCCGGTACTTCGGGCGCCAGGAGATCTCGGGAAGACCTGCCTCACCGAATGTGAGGATGCAGGGACGATGAGCTTCCAGATTCAAAACGGAGATTGTCGAGTCGGCAGGTGAGCGGCGAATCAGTCCGCCGTTGACCGCCACATCGGCCTCGGCTACGGCCGGCTCGTCGGAATCTCGCTGACCGTTGTTGTTGATGTCCAGAAACGGATGAACCGTTACCGTTGCCCGGTCCAGTCCTCCCCGGTTGGCGAAGGAGAGATTCCCGTTGTCGCTGTCGTATGCAATCGAGCCGCTCGCCTCAAAGCGTGAGACCTTCTCTCCGTTCTGCACACCGAACGATGTGCCGGTGCGGGCGAACGGCATGTCCCACCGCAGACTGACGGTGGCGGCTGTTGTGTTCAGAACGGTGTTCCTGATTGCGGACAGGTTCATCCGGAGTCCGGCCAGGATGCGTCGTTCGATTTCCGCTCCGACCATTGCAATCTCACCTTTCTTCCAGTCCAACTCTATCGAAGGACGCAGGTAGATGTCTCCCCAGGTTCTCCAGGTCGACCTGATCGTCGAGGAGAGAGCCGTCAGCCCGGATGATGCGGTGCCGTTCCAGTCGGCCCGCAGAGTGAATGTCGTCGGGGCGCTGAAGAGGCGCGTCCCAAACGTACCGATGCTGTTGAAGGTGTGGTCCCCTTCTCTGACGTTATCGATCACTTCTCCCCGCACTGTTCCCCGCAACGGGCCAAGGGCGACCGGGGTGGAAAGGGAGACGGCATATCGTTCGTCGGCAATCCCCGTGTCGGCACTGTCTGTTGTCGGCCGCCGCTCGTATCCCGCCTCCGCATGGACCCGTTCGGTTACCGACCAGCTCAGGTCCGCGCCGATCTTTGAGTCGGGACCGTAGTCGGCAGAAAGGAAAAAACTGTTGCTCAACCGGAAGGTACCGTTGAAGTAGGGATGCCAGTTCATGCCCTTCTCTTCCGACACATCGTGAAGTCCGATAATGCCGGTGCCGACCGTTCCGAACGAACCGAGACCGATCGTCCCTTCCGCCTCGACAAATGCTCCCCTCCCCTCACCGGTCAGCAGCCCGGTCGATACCGTGTAATCGAATTGGCCTGCGGGAAGAAACGTGTGGGGGATGCGGATCGTCGTCGCCATGCTCTTCTCCTCACCCCACGGTCCGTAGAAACGGAGTTCCATCGGCGTCGAGCCGTATCCCACCGGTATTTCGAAACGGTAGTGACCGAACTCGTCGCTTGTCGTGAAGTCGATCAACTGATTATCCACATACAGCTCCACCTCCCATCCCGGTTCCGTCGTGTTCTCGATGCGATAGGTGCCGTAGGAGAGAGGGGAGATCGTTGAACGGTTTGTCAGCTCGAGACCGACCGGCGTTCCTTCCAGTCCTTCGACCCGGGGACCGGTGATGTGACCGATGCGAATCTGACGGAGCAGTGTCGTCTGATTGTCGACACGGTGCCAGTTCCAGACGATGTCTTCCGGGCCGGGAATCGTATCGGTGCTCCCAAGTACTCCGGCGGTCAGTCCGCCGCCGAGAAGTTCCGCTCCGAGGTTGAAAGCATAATCGGCAACGGTCCGTCCGGAGTCGTCCACATTCCCGATGATCGCCCAGTCGATGACGCCGCCGTCGATGATGCTTCCGCGATTCTCCACCCGTCGGTCGAAGACCTGATTCTGCGTCAGACTGTGGAGTCGTTGCCGGGCCTTCTCCCGCTTGATCTCTCTGATGGCCGGAAGCTCATATTCGGCATCGACCCGGATGTCAAGGCTGCGAAAGTTGAACGGGCAGTGGAGACCGAACAGCTTGCCGAAGAGATCGCTTCGCAGGAACAACCGGCCTTCGACGAAGATCAGCTCGTCACGACCGATTTTCTTCTCTTCTCCCTCGATCTCTGCCTCCATAGCGATCGCATCCAGATGATACGTCCGCTCGACTC
>CAMLOB010000503.1 GCA_946481475.1 uncultured Chlorobiota bacterium
GAATTCATCCCGCCGCCGCCGTACTCTTCCGGAATCGTCGCGCCGAAAATTCCCAACTCGCCGCAACGCTTGACGATCTCGATCGGAAAGGTTCCGGCCTGATAGTGCTCCTCGATGATCGGCAGAATCTCCTCGTCCACAAACGCGCGGACGGTCTGCCCCACCATCCGTTCCTCCTCGCTGAGCAAGGCATTGATATCGAAATAATCTGGATTTGTGATCGGCATGATCCGGTTCTTCTGGTTGTTGCGGTTCCGACAAACCGCAAAGATACGAGGAGCGGAGCGGGGGAGAGGGGAGGATGTTGCGAGAGATTGTGAGTGCCTACACCTCTTGGTGATTCTTCGTGCTCTTTGTGTTTTTGTGGTAAATATCATCAGGTCCGTATTTATCCGGGGAAATCGGTTTACTGTTCCGGCGAGTGCGGGGAGGACGGAATGCCTGCAGCCCGGGAGATACTCCGGCACAACTCCGAAGGATGACTTCATTCCTCGAGTCATCCTCAGACCCACCCAATCCGCCTGCGGCGGATGTCCCTCCCGGGAGGGGATAACAAAGTGCATCGGGAATTGCACCTCCTGTTCCCGGAATCTTCGGTATTATTACGGTTCTATTGACGAAATTCTGTCGGAACAGTCGGGGAACATGAAGAAAGCATTGATAACCGGAATCACCGGTCAGGACGGATCCTACCTTGCAGAACTTCTTCTGGCGAAGGGGTACGAGGTCTACGGCATCATCCGCCGTTCCAGTTCATTCAACACCGAGCGGCTCGATCACCTCTACAAAGACCCGCACGAGCGGGACGTCCGGCTGAAGCTGATCTACGGCGATCTGAACGATTCCTCCTCCCTGAACAAGATCCTCCGGGATGTGAAGCCGGACGAAATCTACAACCTCGGCGCCCAGAGCCATGTCCGGGTCTCGTTCGACATTCCGGAGTACACCGCCGAGATCACCGCTCTCGGAACCGTCCGGCTCCTGGAGGCGATCCGCGATACCGGCATCGACACGCGGTTCTATCAGGCCTCCTCAAGCGAGATGTACGGCAAGGTCGTGGAGGTACCGCAGACCGAGGAGACTCCGTTCTATCCCCGTTCTCCCTATGCCTGCGCGAAGGTCTATTCTTACTGGATCACGAAGAACTACCGCGAAAGCTACGGGATGTACGCCTGCAACGGCATCCTCTTCAACCATGAAAGTCCCAGACGAGGACCGACGTTCGTCACGCGGAAGATCACCCGGGCGGTCGCCCGGATCAAAGCCGGCCTTCAGAAGAAACTCTACCTCGGCAATCTCGACGCGAAGCGGGACTGGGGGTATGCCCCCGATTACGTCGAGGCGATGTGGATGATGCTGCAGGGGGAGGCGCCGGAGGACTTCGTGATCGCCACCGGCGAGACGCACAGCGTCCGGGAGTTCCTTGAGGAGTCGTTCAAACTTGTCGGACTCGATCCGTGGGAGTTTGTGGAGATCGACCCGAAGTACTTCCGTCCGGCCGAGGTCGATCTGCTGATCGGCGATGCGACCAGGGCAAAGGAAAAGCTGGGCTGGGTGCCGAAGGTGAAGTTCAAGGAACTGGTGAAGATCATGGTCGAGGCCGATATCGAGACGCTTGAGCGGCAGTTGAGCGGGAAGATCCCCACCGAGGCGGAACACTGAGATCAATGTAAAATTCAAAATGAAAAATTAAAAAAGGGAAAGTGTTCGGGATGGTGAGAGCAGGTGGACGTGCTGGAATCCATAACTCGTGGTGAGTTAAAGCGACAACATACTTTCAACGTTGTGCCGGCCTTCCCCGCTCTTCTCTTTTTGAATTTTTCATTTTGAATTTTGCCTTGTTCAGAATTTTTAATTTTGCACTGACTTGGATTTGTCATCACGCATATACGTTGCCGGACATCGCGGCATGGTCGGCTCGGCGATCCTGCGGAGGCTCGAGAGCGAGGGGTATCGGAATCTGATTACCAGAGACCGGAGCGAACTCGATCTGCGGCGGCAGTCGGACGTCGAGAAGTTTTTCGAGCAGGAGAAGCCGGAGTACGTCTTCCTGGCCGCGGCAAAGGTCGGGGGCATTCACGCCAACAACACCTACAAGGCCGATTTTATTCTGGACAATCTGCAGATCCAGACGAACATCATCACGGCGTCTCACCAAAGCGGCGTGAAGAAGTTGCTTTTCCTGGGTTCCTCCTGCATCTATCCGAAGATGGCGCCGCAGCCGATCAAGGAAGAGTATCTGCTGAGCGGTCCGCTGGAGCCGACGAACGAACCCTACGCCATCGCAAAGATTGCCGGACTGAAAGCCTGTCAGTTCCTGCGGGAGCAGTACGGCGCCGACTTCATCTCGATGATGCCGACGAATCTCTACGGTCCGAACGACAATTTTGATCTGAAGACCTCCCACGTCCTTCCGGCTTTGATCCGGAAGTTTCACGACGCAAAGGAAGAGAAGGCTCCGAGCGTCGAGGTCTGGGGGAGCGGGACTCCCCGGCGCGAATTCCTCCACGTCGACGATTGCGCCGATGCGGCTCTCTTTCTGATGGAGCATTATTCCGAAGGGGAGACGGTGAACGTCGGGTGGGGGGAGGATCTTCCGATCGGCGATCTGGCCCGACTGATCGGCGAGATCGTCGGCTACGAAGGGGAGATCCTCTTCAACACCGATTATCCCGACGGAACGCCCCGCAAACTGCTGGATACCACCCGGATCAACCGGCTGGGGTGGCGACCGAAGATCGGATTGCGCGAAGGGATCGCCGACGCCTATTCATGGTTCAAGGAACAGAGACAACCGGCTTGATGAGTCAGAAAGAAGTGTCCGCCGGAGGGCATACGCCCCGTCCGGCTCCATTCAAACGATATTACCGGAAGCTGATCGGGAATTACCTCAGCTTCTATCTCCCTCCGGAGACCAACGTCCTGATCGTCGGCGACGACGCTCCGCGACTTGCCCGGCGGCTCCATCCGGAGCGGTGTACGGTGATCATCAAGACCGAGGAGGAGGCGGCCGAGTGGAGGCCGTGGCTCGACGAGACGGTCCGGCTTCTGGTCGGTGTCGACCCGACGTCGATCGACGAACGGTTCGACGTGGTGATCCTGTCGAACGTCATCGGCTACTGGAGCGATATCCAGACCGAACTTGAGAAGCTCCGCTCGATCTGTCACGCCGGGACGCGGGTGATGATCACCCACTACAGTGCCTTGTGGCAGCCGCTGATCCGTCTGGCCGAACGGCTCGGTATGAAAAAGAAACAGCCCTATGCCTCCTGGCTTGCGCCGGAGGATATCGGCAATCTGCTCGGTCTCGCCGGCTTCGACGTCGTCCGCAAGAACTTCAAGATCCTCTGTCCGATCTACATCCCGCTGATCGCCGAGTTCTGCAACTATGTTCTTGCAAACCTTCCGTTCTTCTGGCGACTGAGTCTGCTGGAGATCGTCTCCGCGCGCCTTGCGCCGCAACCGGAACTTCGCGAGGAGCAATCGGTGACGGTTCTGATCCCGACGCACAACGAGCGGGGAAACATCGAGCCGGCCCTTCGCCGCGTGCCGATGATGGGGACGCATACGGAGATCATCTTCGTCGACGGACATTCGTCGGACGGAACGATGGATGAGAT
>CAMLOB010000504.1 GCA_946481475.1 uncultured Chlorobiota bacterium
AGATGATCGCCAGGATACCGAGGATGATTGCGGCGGTCCCCGTAATCTGGTCGGTGAAGTAGAGGACGGCGATCACCGCCGCGATCAGGATGCGGATAACGCGGTCGGCTGTTCCCATATTCTTTTTCATGATGTCCCTCCGGTCGGTCTGTATGTTGATGTTGATTCCCGGACTCCTCCGGCAATCCGGTTTTCTCGTTGCAACAAACATAAGGGGAGACATTCCCGGCAAACACTGACGGATGTCACGGTTTCGGCAGCATTTTTGTGTCCTGTCGAAAAGGTGTGGAAAACCGGGGAAAGAGAACCCGGCTTCGCGACAGGGAATGGGTCAGTTGCGAGACGACGGTTCCGGGGTTCAAAATCGGCGTGAGGCAGATTCCGGATTACTATGCGTTCGGACAGATCATGTTCTTCCAGCGTCCGAGCGATACGCGGGGAGTCTATCATCCACGCTCCGGCGACCTGATCTCCTTCCGGTAGAAGGACTTCAGCACCTATCCTCCCGACCTGAAGATGTTCGACATCAACCGGAAGGTCACGCCGACAAACGGGTTGATCCGGTAATACTCCGTATGAAGTTGTGCGGCATCAAGTTCGATGGGAAGAATCTGTCCCGCCTCGTACTTCGGATTCAGACGCCGGACCTGATGGGCGACGCCGCCGACCGAAAGGGTGATGTTCTGATTGAACGTTACCGCTCCGCCGACAAAGATCACCGCCTCATCGAAGTCAAGCCCGAGGCCGCCGGTCATGCTCCACGACCAGTCCGAGAGTCTGCTGCCGGTCGGCGTCCAGTGGAAGAAGACGGCCGGGATCAATTCGAAGAGTTCCTCGCTTCTCCGCTCGGCAATCCTGTAGCCTCCCCTCCCGCTGTCCCGCTCGGTAAGGTATTGCCGATGTCCGTCGAGAAGGATCGGGCTGCCGAAGCCGAGACTGATCTGCCAGCTCCCCCGCGATCCTCCGTCGAATGTCGTCGTCCAGGTTCCGATCCCCTCCCCCTCCCCCTTCCCCACCGCCGGACCGACGACCCGGACGGTCAGTCGCTGTCCGGGACTCATTTCCAGGAGGTCGGGGATCCGGTATTGTCGTTCCTCCGGAATCGTGTCGGGGAAGGGAGAGAACATCGATCCTGAGGCCCTCCCCTCTCTCCTTTCCTCGGTCGACGCGCTCATCGCGCCGAGAGTCGAGAACCCTTTTTCTCCACCGACCGTTTTCTGCCCGCCGATCAGTTCGTCAACCCCCTGATCCGGCCGAAGCGTGATTGCGGGGAGTTCGGCATTATCGAGTGTTACGGAGATCTGATAGCTCCCGCCGGGATTGACGTTCAGAAGCAGAAGGGATACGGATGTTTTCCCCGACAGCCGGACCGGGCGTTCAAGCGTTGTCCCGGCAGGCTGAGACAGAAGATCGATTACCAGATCGGTTCGCTTCCCCCCGGCAAGAAGCGTGACCGAGCAGAAACAGAGAAGGAACGGCGATAACCACTGCGAGACTGCAAAACGTGACATGGTGACCTCCCGGTAGATGATGCGCACATGTGAAGGGATCGACGCTCCCCGGCTGAAACATACAATGCAACAGATTCAATGTTACCGCAAGGGAAAAATCGGCGACTCTGCACATTCGCCGGGGTATGACAGCCTGCATCCTCCGTTGTCCACCTCTCCCCCCTTCCGTACTTTTGCGCTCCGACACTTCGACAATCGAACATCGACATTCGACATTACCAATTATGCCTTCGTACAATCGACGCACGCATTATGCCGGAACGCTCCGGGAAGAACAGATCGGCCAGACGGTCACGCTGAACGGATGGGTCAACGGTCGCCGCGATCTCGGCGGCCTGATCTTCATCGACGTGCGGGATTACACGGGCATCGCCCAGGTCGTCTTCTCCCCCCAGATGGCCCCCGAACTGATGGAATCGGCCTCGGAGCTTCGCGACGAGTTTGTGGTCTCGGTGACAGGAGAAGTTCGCCGTCGGGAACGACCGAACGACGAACTGCCGACCGGACAGATCGAGATCTATGCGACGGACCTCGCCATCCTCAACCGCTCCGAAGTCCCGCCGTTCGAGATCGGCGACCGGACACGCGCAAGCGAGGAGCTGCGATTGAAGTATCGCTATCTGGAACTCCGCAACCCGGAACTTCAGCACATCCTCCGCCTGCGCAAC
Source organism: uncultured Chlorobiota bacterium (assembly GCA_946481475.1). The sequence goes on from CAMLOB010000504.1 coordinate 2,180, forward strand.
CTCGTCTATCAGGTCGTCCACAACTACTATCACGAGAACGGGTTCATCGAGGTGGAGACGCCGTTGCTGATCCGTTCGACGCCGGAAGGGGCGCGAGACTACATTGTGCCGAGCCGGGTCCATCCCGGACAGTTCTATGCCCTGCCGCAGTCACCCCAGATCTACAAGCAGATTCTGATGATCGCCGGATACGACCGCTACGTCCAGATCGCCAAGTGTCTGCGTGACGAGGACCTTCGGGCCGACCGGCAGCCGGAGTTCACGCAGATCGACCTTGAGATGTCGTTCGTCGATCAGGAAGATGTGCTGCAGATGACCGAAGGGCTGATCGCAAGCCTCTGGAAGGAGGTCAAGGGGATCGATATCGAACTCCCCCTGCGGCGCATGACCTATCAGGAGGCGATGAGTCGATTCGGAGCCGACAAGCCGGACACGCGCTTCGGTCTGGAACTTCAGGATGTCGGCGATCTTTTCGGGGAGACGGAGTTCGGCGTCCTCAGCGGAGCGCTGGCCTCGGGGGGATCGGTCTGCGGACTGAACTTCAGAGAGGGCGCATCTTATTCCCGGAAGCAGATCGACGAACTGACCGACCACGTCAAGCGCTACGGGGCGAAGGGATTGGTCTGGCTGAAAGTGACGCCGGAGGGAATGGAAGGGGGGAGCGCAAAGTTCCTGAAGGATGACGAGGTCAACGGACTGCTGGAACGGTTCAGCGCGGCGGAAGGTGATATGATCCTGATCGTGGCCGACGAGTGGTACACCTGCCGGAAGTCGCTCGGCGCTCTGCGACTGGAGATCGCCCGGCGCGAGAAGATGATCCCGGATGATGTGGACGACATGCTCTTCGTCGTCGATTTCCCGATGTTCGAGGAGATCGATCCGGAGACCGGAAAGCCGGTGCCGGCACACCATCCCTTCACGTCGTATCGTGCCGAGGACGAAGCCCTGCTCGACTCCGAGCCGATGAACGTCCGGGCGAACGCCTACGATCTGGTCATCAACGGCTACGAGTGTGCCGGGGGGAGCATCCGTATTCACGATCAGGATATTCAGGGAAAGATTTTCGATCTGATCGGTCTGACCAAAGAAGAGGCCCGCGAGAAATTCGGTTTCCTACTCGACGCGCTTCAATACGGTGCGCCTCCCCACGGCGGCATCGCCTTCGGTCTGGACCGTATCGTGATGATTCTTGCCGGCACCGACAACATCCGGGACGTGATCGCCTTCCCGAAGACGACGCGGGCGGCTTCGCTGATGGATAACTCGCCGTCCGAAGTCGACTCACGACAGTTGGCGGAGCTGGGGATCGGGTTGCTGGAAAAGGCAGCGGGAGAAAAGATCTAAGCGGTGTGGTGTTTTGCCGCGATGACGCGATTTACTGCGGCGATAGTGATTCACCACAAAGACACGGTCCGCTGACGCGGGCA
>CAMLOB010000505.1 GCA_946481475.1 uncultured Chlorobiota bacterium
CCCGATTGATTTCAATCGCTCGGCAAGCCCATCTCCCTCACGATAGGCAACGATTTCGTAGGGGATTGCACGGTAGGCGGCATAAAAGAGACCGTCGCGCCGCCGCAGCGACCGGAGATCGTCCGACGGAAACGGATGGAGCAACTTCGCCAGCCAGAAGAGGAGGTAGCGGGGATAGAAGAGGATCGGTTCCTTCCGTTGCTGCCTGACGTGCTCGGCTTCGTGACGGAGCAGCGAAAGAAACCAGGGGGGAGAGCTGTTGCGTGACTTCTCCAGAAGCCGGACCTTGCCGCCGAGCGTGATGCCGACCATCCCGAACCGGTGGGCAAGAAAGGGGAGTCGTCCGGAAAAGGTGACGGGAAAGTCGAGCGGTGCGTCGCCGAAGAAACGGAGCAGATCACTTCCGGTCAGACCAAGTTCGGTCCCGACCAGAACGGCAAGTTGTCGCGCTTCTACTCGGTGCCCCATAACCGGTCTCCGGCATCTCCCAGTCCCGGAACGATAAACCCCCGGTCGTTCAACCGTTCGTCGACCGCAGCCGTGATAATCCGGATGTCGGGAAAAGAGGAATGGACGGTGTTGATCCCTTCGGGGGCCGAGATGATGGAGACGACGGTGACACGGGCCGGATCGACATCCCCGATCGAACGAAGGGCCGCACAGATACTCCCTCCGGTGCCGAGCATCGGATCGAGAATAAAGACCGATGCGTTTGCCGGATCCTTCGGAAACTTCCGGTAGTACTCCTCCGGTTGCAGACTCTCCTCGTTTCGTGCCAGCCCCAGAAATCCGATGTCGGCCATCGGCAGAATATCCAGAAACCCGTCAACCATGCCGAGCCCGGCCCGCATGATCGGGATCAGCACAATCCGTCCCTCCACAACGGCGCAGGATGCAGCCATCCCGGTCGGTGATGTGACCCGGGTCCGGCCAAGCGGAAGGGAGGCCCCGCCGTACACGGCGAGGACGCGGGAGATGCGACGAGTCGCTTCCCTGAACTCCGGAGGAGTTGAGCGGTGGTCCCGCAACCGGGTCAGCCCGTCAAGGGTTACCGGATGGTCGACCACCGTCAGGCGTTCGGTATCTGGGATTCCGCTCATGCTACGGTACTTTCAGTCCGAAAAATTCGCTGATCTTCGGATAGAAGATCACCCCCAGTCGTGTCTGACTGATGGCGTAGGTGTCGCCGTGGCGCGTCAATGCGCGGTCTCCCAGGATCTGGGAGTAGTGGAGCTCGGCGGTCGGCGCCACGATGCCGAACGGTGTCTCCAGGTTCATCGTCAGTCCGAGCGATCCCCCCAGACCCGACTCCGTCTCGTCATAGTTCTGCAACGTCGTATCGCCGATGCCGGTTACCAGAATCCGGTCGACGCCGTAGGAGTTGTAGAAGAGGGTATAGCCGAAGGATGCGTGGAAGTTGATGAACGATTTCGGATTCCAGTTGAACCGCAAAAAGAAGTTGTAGGAATTGTGGATGTTCACCAGACTCGTATCCCAGCCCTCTCCGGTACTGAACTTGTTTCTGATCACCGAATCGGAACTGGGATCGGGAAAGATGCTGACGCGGGCCGGAGTGTAGATAAAATCGAACTGCAGGCGGTCGAAGCCGAGAGGCTGCAGCGGGGAGATCGTAAACCAGATGCCGGGAGACAAAGCGCTCGTCTGCGTCACCCGGTCGATAAGGAAGGTCGTGGAGGTCAGGTGGGGGCCGAGACCGATCAGTTTGTCGTAGGGGCCCCGTTGCCGGGCGGTATCGACCGTCTCAACCGGTTCCGACGTCTGTGCCTGGATGGGAGAAAGCAGACCGCAGGCGCAGAATGCCAGCAGGATCAGCAGGGGAAGGGCAAAAAAGCGTCGTGCGTTCTGTGTCGTCATCTGGACTATCGTTTCTGTTGATACGTTTCGGATTTCGGCTATTTTTTCGGCCACGCGACCGACAAACGACGGTTCGTTCCGTTTACCCCGGTCGGGGACCGGCGTCATGAAGGGGGCATCGGTCTCGATCATCAGTCGATCCTCCGGCACTTCCCGCACCACGTCGTCGAGTGTCGATTTCCTGAATGTGATGTTTCCGGTGAACGAAATCATCCCCCCCAATCCGAGCGCACGGCGGAGAACCTCTTGATCGCTGCTGAAGCAGTGGAGCTGGAACCGGAGCGATCCGTCCTGCACTTCCTCGATGATTCGCAACACGTCCTCGTCCGACTCTCTGTTGTGGATCACCGCCGGCAGATCAAGTTCACGGGCCGTCTGCAACTGTCGGCGAAAGACCTCCTGCTGCCGGTCGCGCGGTGCGAAGTCATAGTAGTAATCCAGTCCGATCTCACCAACGGCAATCGCGTTCTCCCTGCGAATAATGTCCGGGAGCTGCTCAAGCTCCTCATCGCTTACCTTTGCGGCACTGTGGGGATGGGTTCCGAGAGCGATCTCGATATCGCCGTAACGGTTCTTCAGATCGACAAGTTTCGGGAAGTCGCCCGGCTCGGTTGCCGGAGCGATCACCTTCGCCACTCCGGCCTCCCGACCCCGATTCATCATCTCCTCGAAGTCCTCTGCAAATCGTTTGTCGTAGATATGAGCGTGCGTGTCGATCAATTCCATCAGGTTTCCTCTTCTCCTGTTGTTCCGGTTCTATTCGGAGGCGGCCAGCGCCTTGATCACCCGATCGACGTGTCCCGACACCCTGACTTTCGGGAAGACCTTGCCGATCGTCCCGTCCTTGTTGATGATGAACGTGGTCCGTTCCACTCCCAGATATTTCCGTCCGTACAGGCTCTTCTCCTTCCAGACGCCGTAGGCGGTTGCGATCTCCTTCTCCTCGTCGGCAAGCAAGGGGAAGTTGAGCGATTCTTTCTCAACAAATTTTTCGTGGCTTTCGACCGAATCCGGACTGACTCCGAGCACTTCGGCGCCATGCTCTCTGAGTCGCCCGAGATTGTCCCGGAAATCACAGGCCTCCACCGTACATCCGGACGTCATGTCTTTCGGATAGAAGTACAGAACCAGTCGTTTCCCTGTATAGTCCGACAACCTGTGAACCTTCCCTTCCTGATCCTGTGCCGCAAATGCAGGTGCCTTGTCTCCTTCCTTGAGCATGCTTCATTCCCCCTTTTCCTGATGATCGTAATACTCTTCACCTTCAGTCTCTTCACGCATCTCCTCGTCGGTCAGTTCCGGAGCCAGAACCACCACATAGTCTCCCTGAAAGCGCTTCCCGCTGAAGCTCTCGGAGATCGAGGAGAGGGTTCCCCGCACAATCTTTTCACCCGGCACGGTCGGTCGCAGAATCACCGCCGCCTCCCGTTCCGGCATCCGTTCGGCCAGTGTGGCGAGCGAGGGGATGATACGGGACGTACCGCCGGGGAGGACGAGCGTTTCGGTTCTGCCGACCAGCGATGCCGCATAGTCGTCGCGGGCTTCCCGTCGCGTGGGCATCGCCCCCGGCACGGTATATCGCTGCGAATCGAAGCCCGACATTGCCAGGGCCGTGGCGATGAGGTCGACACCGGGAATCACCCGCGGTTCCAGTCCGTTCCGACGAATCGTGTCGATCAGTCGGGAAAGCGAAGGGCTGAACCGGAAGGAGGGATCCGAGAGGATCACGAT
>CAMLOB010000506.1 GCA_946481475.1 uncultured Chlorobiota bacterium
GAGCGGGCCTACAACGCCGCCTTCCGTGTCGAACACAATCTCCCTTCCAGTCCGCTGATCATTCCGATTACCGGAACCGGCACGGCCGATATCGGTTCGGTGACGGAGATCCGCTCGGGAGACTTCCGGGTGTCGCTCCTTGGAGCACGTCCGAATCCGGTTGGAGGAGAGGGGGAGATCTTCTGGGAGATTGATGGAAGCGGACGTCTGCCGGTGGAACTGCTGCTGGTGGACGCCGCCGGCAGGACCGTGTTCCGCGAGGATCGGGTGATCATCGGAAGCGGCGCGAAAACATTCGTCTCGGTCCCGGTCGATTTCTCAGCGTTCTCTCCCGGCATCTATCAGATCGTTCTTCGTTCGAAGCGGGGGACGGCGGTGGAGCGGGTGGTTGTTGTGCGGTGAGTTCGAGAAGTCGGGAGTCAAGGGTCGGGAGTCAAGAGTCGGGGGGGAGTCGATTGGTGAACTTGCCCTGAGTGTACGTTATGTGGTTGTTGGTTAAGCGGTTGAATAGTTGAGGTATCGGGTAGACTTTGGTTTTCCGCCGACAGCTACCTGATGCCTCGGTTATTGAACGATCTGTCCATGGAACGCGCTCATAAATTACCGGTCAACTCAACGGTTTCCGACTCCACACTCTTGACTCCCGGGCTTCCCGTCGTCGGCTAAAGCCCGACGGCCACCACTCAACCATTAAACAATTGAACCATGCAACTCTTCCACGCACGACCCTCGACTCCCGTCCACCCCTACTGGCTCAACCATTGAACCATTCAACCCCTTAACTCCCCGACTCTCAACTCTCACTCATATTCCATAACAGTCCAACCTGCGGCTTCACGCGAAGAGAAGACCCGTTCGCCCCCGGCTCAAGCTGGAGCGATGCGGTGACGTTGATGTTCTGCACCGCCGGGAACTCCGCGCTCATGCCGCCGCGCAATTTCTGTTCTCCTTCGAAGGAGTAGACAAGTTCACCCGCAAAGCTGACCGATGAGGGGATCGTCGTCCGGAGCGAAACGCCGATTTCGTTTGTCGGCTTTCCCGTATCGGAGAACCTTCCCTGATACATCAGATTGCCGTTCAGTCCGCCGCCGAACCAGTAGGTCCCGCCGACCCAGACGGTGTGGCGTTCGTCGAAGATACTGTCGGTGTTGAGCGAGCTCCCCTTCAGCACCGCACCGAAGCCGTAGCCGATGGCCATGGAACTTCCCTTCTTGTTTGCCACCCGGGCCTTTGCCTGCGTGTAGGCGATCTTCAGCGAGTCGAGGTCGACCGTCGTCACGTCGCTGTCGGTTCCTCCGGTCGGTGCCGGGACATCACCGCCGCTCAGCACATTGTCGATGTCCTTTCCCAACTGTTCGTCGCCAAGCAGGTCGTGGTCATCCCACAATACCAGTCGCCCTCCGATCCCGATGTTCAGGGCCGAGGTGTCGAGTCCGTCCGCCGTTGTGGCGAACGATATCTGCGTGTTCGCCAGCATCCGCATCAGCGTCGACTCACGGTAGGAGTTGATGTTCGCAAACCGTCCGCCGAAGAGAGTGTAGGGGGCGAAGTCGATGGCGATGCCGGGACCGAACGCGGTGTTCCCCTGCAGCAGATCCGAAAGGATGTGGACCACCACCGGCTTCGCCGCGCTCCCCCACTGCACGCTTGTCGGCGAGGCGCCGATGGCGGTCAGTCCGGGAGAGGGGGGGACATCGTAGTTGAGGATGTAGCGATAGGCGGAGGTGTCCTGTCCGCGAAGCATGGTGGCGGAACCCAGAAGCAGCAACGGCAGGAGAAAAGAAAACAGAAGAAGTCGTCTCATACCGGTTCCTCCACCGAAGCGGTTTTGAAGATGAGGGAAAACGTCTTTTGCTGGGCCTGTCCGGCTGAACATTCCGGCACGTCCGTCAGGTCCCATTCGGTAGGAGATGTCATCGGACAGGAGGCCCCATCCTGCGTCACCGTCAGGTTCACCCTTCCGGAATCGACTCCCGGAACAAAGGCGCAGACCCTCGTCCTCCAGACCATCTCGAAGCCCTCAAGCGTTCCGGCTCCGGCCTTGATCTGATACTCCCCCTCCCCGCCGTCCCCGGTCGCAACCGACCAGTCCTCCTGAAGATGCCGGCTCGTATCATACAGCCCGAACCGCCCCCCGGCCCGCAGCCCGTTATCGGCGGTCATCGTCACGCTCAGCCCGCCGCCGTTCGGATTGATGGTGCAGTAGCGGATGTCCGGCATGTTTGTACTCCAGGAATTGATTCTTGATTGTAGTGTAGTGCTATCGCTGTTGACTGTCGCTATTCGCATCAACGATTGGTCGATTGGTCGATAATTCAGTGACGCTCTTTCCCAGGATGTAGCCGGCGATTCCTGATATTATCGCTGACAGTTCTTTCCCTTCTAGAATTCCGAGTATGCCAAATAAAATGATTGCAATAATAAGGACAAAAAGCGTGACAAACTGAAGGCCACTTCCTGTCAGCAGTAAATTGACGAGCTTGGAGTTTCTTGAAAAGATTACTGATGCAAAGAACAAAAGGATCAATAATCCCACTATGACTGCAAATAAAAGGCTCATGCTGGATTTGAAATTCTGTTCAGCTATATCAATGGACATGTTCTTGGACAGTTTGTCTTGAGCCTTGCGTAGATCCTTTGTGATGTTGGCCAGACTGGCTTGCAACTGTTTTTTTTTGACGGTGGCCTTCGCCAGCTCATACTCTTCCCATTTATACAGGCTATCTAGCACTTCTTCTAGAAAATCTCTGGATACCTGTACGCCAATTTCTCTTTGAACGTATTGTGAAATGTTCCAATCTACAGTAAAGCTTGATCCTGGAGTTGACAACAATCTTCTTAAAGGCTCAGAGCTTTCATGCTTGAGGAAGTACTCGTATTCTTGATTTATTGTGTTCTGGGCTCCTGAGATCACTTCCTTTTCGTTCTCCAACTCACGAATAAAGCTCGATAGTAAATTGTAGTCATGCTTGTCATCTTCATTGCGAAATATCGAATCAAATTTTTCTGAAACACTATCTATTGTCCATGGAGATATATAGCTTGTTCCCCATTCTGAAAATTCATCTGCATATACATATGGGGTGCCGAATATGAGGGATGCCAATAAAAAGAGCAAAGAACTTTGCAGATACGTGCGCATGATGACCTCTTTTTGGGAAATGTTAAGGATGCCTCGTTCGCTATAGTGACATCAAAAAGCTTTAGGCCTGTTTACTCTATCCTCCTCTTGATACTCCCCCGCTCCGGCACCCTCTCCAGAATCTCCTCCTGCACCCGCATCGACGCTTTCAGATCACGATCGACCGAGCGAACGTTCACAAGCGAACTGTCCAGACGAACGGCAAGCTGGTCCACCTGCGCGCGGATCTCCGGACTGCGGACGTCGTCGGCAATCGTGATCAGCGAGCGGCGGATCGAATCGATCGATTCCTCGACAAGCTGCACCTGCTCCTGCGCCTCCTCGGTCTGCTCGCTCATCTCCTGTAATTCCTTCTCCCAGTGGAACCCGGCGATGTCCGCCTCGGTGACGGTCATGTCGCCGTGGTGGTCGGTGCCTCCTCCTCCGGCGACGAAGCGGTACCCGGTCCG
>CAMLOB010000507.1 GCA_946481475.1 uncultured Chlorobiota bacterium
GGATAATGCTGCCGGTCGGTGCGGCCAGGGAGACCTGTATGCGGTTCTCCCCCGACGGAACGCATTTGGCTTTCTTCTCCTATGATGAAGAGAGAGAGAAGGGAGAACTCTACCGGATAAACGCCGACGACGGCGGTGACCTGCGCCTGCTGGCGGAAACCGACCGTCCGATGAACGACGGCTTCGGCATCTTCGACTGGTCGCCCGACGGATCGCAGATCGTCTTCAGCCACGGCACCGACATTCCAACCATTTACGTCGTCAACAACGACGGAACCGGACTCCGCTCCCTGGCCGTCGGTTTCCTTCCCGACTGGTCCCCCTACGGATCGAAAATTCTCTTTACGTCCACCGGAAACCGGTCGGGACTGGCAATCATCAACAGCGACGGGACCGGAGGACCGGAGTTCCTCAACCCTTCCACGCTGTCACTCTTCGGCCGCTGGTCGCCCGACGGAAAGCGGATTCTCTACGCCGAACTTGATTCCTCAACGCAGGATATCGAGAGCAGGCCGGCGCAGATTCGTGTGATGCACGTCGCCACGCGGAAGGTGACGACCGTCAGTTCCAACGGCAAGACGGGCGGACTGTACTGGGTGGAGTAGAAGAGAAGGAGGACGTCGAACCGAAGAGTAGATCTCCTCGCCGCAGCGAACCAATTGCTCCGGAAAAGCATCCATATTCACAAACCTGATAACTGAGACCATGACCTGTTTTCATGACTATTGCAGATCGGGAAGCCTTCTTCTCCTCGTTGCCGGAGTGACGGTGTTCCTGAGCCAGATCGGTTGCAGCGATAAAATCGCTCCACCCACGGCAAACGACACGACATCGCAGAGCGGGGCAAGCAGCTATGCCTTCCTGTACGCCGCACGGAATTCCCCGACGCAGGAGTGGTTGTACCGGTCGTCACTGGAAGATGGCACGATCAACGCCACCTTCGGCGAGAAAGTCGCCCGCGCTCCCTCCGGCAACAAAAAGAGTCTGATGATGGCATCGTATAACCGACTGGACGTTGTCGATCTGCAGACCGGCACAGTCCTCTTCGGCGGCATCGGGTTGTCGGACGGCTACGACTACTTCGAGAAATTTTCTCCGGCAATCTCTCCGGACGGAACGCGGCTGGCGTGGAGCGAGGAAAACTACACCGAAGAAAAGCGCCGGGCCGTCCTGATGGATGCCAACGGCACACACCGGGTAACACTTCCGGTCGGCGCCGCACACGAGACCCCCATGCGGTTCTCCCCCGACGGGACGTATGTGGCATTCTTCTCCTACGACTACGACGCGGAGAAGGGAACCCTTTACAGAGTGAATGCCGATGGAAGCAATCTGCAGCCGCTGACCGAGACGACCTCCCGTCCCTTCAGCGACGGTGCCGCCGTCTTCGACTGGTCGCCCGACGGGTCACAGATCGTCTTCAGTCAGGGAGAAGACAATCCCGCTCTCTATATCATCAACAGCGACGGCACCGGGTTACGGCTGCTGGGTGCGGGTATCGTCCCGGACTGGTCGCCCGACGGGTCGAAAATCCTCTTCACACTCCCCTATCCTTCCCTGAGCCTGGGAATGATGAACACCGACGGCAGCGGAACCGAAATTCTGACTCCGTCCTCCCTCGGAGTCAACGGTCGCTGGTCACCGGACGGAAAACATATCCTCTATGCAGACTATGACACCGATGCCGACGTGGAACGTGATCCAGCCCGGATCAGCGTGATGAACGTCGCCACACGGTCGGTTACCGTTATCGATTCCACGGGGGCCTATGCCGGATTGTTCTGGGTGGAGTAACCCCCCAATCGAACACCAGGTGCCCGCACGATCAATCACATTCATTCAAACGTTCGGAGAAACCATGAACAGCCAATCAGGACGGGGCGCAATCCAGGCCCTTACCACGGGGCTCTGCCTCATCCTTCTTTGTGTCGGTTGTTCCGACAAATTGATTCCGCCGGCCTCCAACTCCGGTTCCTCGACACTTTCAGGAAGGATCCTGAACGAAAGCGGGAAACCGATCCCGGACGATGCGGCCATCGTCGTCCTGTGGGAAGGCCGGAACTCCATGTACGTCTATGGACGCGGCACGATCGATCGGCAGAAAAACACCTACTCGTTCACACTCGGGGAGCCACCGCTGGAGGGACTGAATCTGCTGGATGAAGAACATCCGTCATTCTTTTTCGGTGTCGGATATATTTATGTGGTCCCCGATTCCGTAACGCACACCACGCTGGCAGAAGGGATCCGACTGACAAGCGACTATACCGGTCCGTTCTACGGTTCGACCGAGTTCAGCGGAATCATCTATCTGAGTGCCGACCCGGCGGTGCTCGGTGCACCGGACAATGACAACTGCAGGCAGGCATGGATAGGAAGGTTCGGCAAGGGGGTCAGATTCGGGACAGGAGTGCAGGCCGAATATGATGCGGCAAATCCTCTCCCGAACACATGCAAATTCGATGAATTTTCTCCCATCAAGTCCGGCGGACTTAACCTGATTATCAATACCGACAGAACCCGGTTCCCGTTTGTGAACTGGACATGACGCAGGATACCCGGCACCGGTCCGTTCGGCGGATCCGGAACTGCGGGGTGCTGAATCGGCATCAGTGCAAGCGGTAGAAGAGTCATGGGAATTGATTCAGCCGTACTCCCGGACTCTACCGGGACTGCATGGTGTTCTGCACAACCATCTGAAATATTCTATCCATTCAATCATCATGGACCGCAAACATTCACGCTTCATGCGATTCGCCACCTTCGTGACGTTTTTCTTTCCTCTCTTCTTTACTGCCTGTTCGGACAAACTGGTCCCTCCGGAGACCGGCGATCCGGACACCAAAGCCGCAACATTCTCCGGAACGATCATCAACGAGACCGGCAAACCCCTCCCGGAAGATGCCGCCATCATCGTCGTCTGGTCGGTCTCATCCGGCTCGCCCGATTACGGATACGTTTACGGCAGGGGGGAGATCGACCGGGCGAACAACACCTTCACGATCGATCTGGATGAACTTCCGGAACAGGGAAGGAACAGTTTCTATCCGGAAGTCTCCTTCGGCGTCGGCTACGTGTTTGTCCTTCCCGACTCGATGACGCAGACCTATCTGACGCAGGGGAGTATCCACACCGATGATATAGAGGGAGATTTCTACGGAGCGATAAATTATGCCAACCTTATCTATCTTGACGATGATCCGGATTCGCTTGAAGCTGACGGGAACTGCCGCCGGACGTGGCTGAAGACCTTCAGCAAAGGATACGGCTTCGGCAAGGGAAAGGCCAATGAGCTGTTCCCCTCACCCTGCATTTTTGACGGGTTCGTTCCGGCCCCGAAGGACAGTATCGAGATTATCATCAGCAACGATCCGCAGCGCTTTACCGGTGTAAACTGGACGTAAGCCTTTCCATTGCTGCGCACCATGCCAGTACGAGTCAGGACCACATGACGACTTGCCCGACAGAACAACTTCAGCAACGTTCGTCCGGGAGGGAGAGCCGGAAACTCTTCCTCCCGATTTTTCTTTCCTCTCCACTTCCGGCTTTCTTTCTCTTTCTTCTCCTTCCGATTCTCGGCGGGACGA
>CAMLOB010000508.1 GCA_946481475.1 uncultured Chlorobiota bacterium
TGACTTCGATGGCATTCCCCAGCACGTCCTGCACCGCCAGCGTCGTTCCGCGCGAAACGTATTTCCCCTCCGATACGGAGAGCCTGACAACCCGTCCGGAAACGATGGTGCCGACGTGAGCGATGCCGTCTCCTTCCGGACGAACAATGGCGGGGAGGGAGAAGTCCGAGCGGATGCTCTCACGCGCCACGACATCGGTTTCAATGCCGGTCTCCTTTGCAATGGCCGGATCGATCTCGATGATGTTTCCCTCTCCATGTTCTTCGTGTCCCTCTTCTCCCTCGGCATGCTGGTGGGTGTCGTGCGCTTTCTCCCCTTCATGCACCTCTCCTCCTTCGGTTCCGCATCCGATCCGGAGCGGAGCGGTGCCGATAAGAATGATTATCGTTGCGATGCTCCCTGCTCTGCGGGCAAAGATGCGTTGCTTGATCGTTGTTATGATGTTCATGATCGTCTGCTGTTCCTGTATATGGTTGATGATAGGGTTCTACTCCACAAGCCCGGTGATTTCCAGATCAATCCGTTCTATCTCGAGCGCCTGTTCCAGGCGCTCCCGCTCGAATGTGATGAGGGAAGTGTGGACGGTGACCACCGAGAGATAGCCGGTCTCCCCCTCCTGATAGAGCCGCAGGCCGATCCGCCAGGCTTCCCGGGCGGCCGGCAGGAGCTCGTCGTCGTAGTGCCGGACAAGAGCCAGCTTCCCCTCCCGCTCGATCAGCAACTCGTCCAGACGGCGGGTCAGATCCCGCTCGGTCTGCCTGACCTCTGCAAGAAGTTCCATCTCTTCGGCATCGAACGCATCTTCCCGGGGATCGGAGAACCAGCGGGTGATCGGAATCTCCAGACCGATGCCTGCTCCGAAATAGCCCATCCTGCCGTCGACCCGCTGACTTCGGAATTCGAGCTCGAAACCGGGGAGGCGACTCTGTGCCGTCGCGATCTTTCGCGCCCCGATTGCCTGGAGCCGACGTTCCAGAAACCGGAGTTCCGGATGGTTGGTGCGGAGCCTTTCCAGAAGCTCTGTACGCTCTCCGTTGTCTGCAAAGGAGAGAGGGTCAGGCTGAAGAAGAAACTCCTCCGATCCCGGTGCGGCCATCAGCGAGCGGGCACGTCGCATGGCCCTGTCGAGATCGTTGCGGGCGGCGATGGAGTCTCCTTTGGCCTCGGCCAGAAGAATCTCTCCCTGCGTCGCTTCCAGCGCATCGATTTCTCCGACCGAACGACGGAACCGGGTAATGTCGGCGATCCGCCGGGCATTCGCGGTCATCGTGTCGGTCAATCCTACGTGCCGGGCGGCATGGACCAGATCAAGCCAGATCCGATTTGCCTCGTTGACGATCTTCCGTTCCACTACTCCCAGTTCCGCTTCGACGGCGACAACCGCAGCCCGTCGTGCCCGACTGTTTGCTCCCCAGACCGTCGGAAAGGGGATCGACTGACTGATGCCGAACGATGTGGTCGGTTCTCCCGGGAGCGATCCGCTCGGGTATTCCTCCACTTCATAGAAAAGAGAAGTCGGCGGGGGGATGTTTGCCGTTCGGCCTTCCGCATCGATCCGCTTGGCCGAAGCCGCAACCCGCTCCCGTTCCGGGGAGGCGGTCAGGGCACGTTCGATAAGCACCTGCCGGGTCAGAGTCGTCTGTCCCGACGCAGTCGAAGCGGCGGCAAGAAGAAGGAAGATCACGATCGCCGTGCCGGCAATCCCCTTTGTTGTCAGGAAGTCCTTTCGGTTCCCGTCATCTTCGATATCTGCGGTCGAAGGCTTCCCTCCGAAGCGTTCGTAGATGATCGGCAGAAGGATCAGCGTCAGAAGCGTGGCAGAGATCAGCCCTCCGATGATGACCGTGGCGAGGGGTCGCTGGACTTCGGCTCCGGCGCTCGTGGCCAGCATCATCGGCAGGAAGCCGAAGCCGGCCAGGGCGGCGGTGGTCACCACCGGCCGAAGCCGTTCGTCCGCCCCCAGCATCACCGCTTCGCGTCGCGGAATACCGGCAAGCTGGTGTTTGCGGATGGCTGCCACCATCACGATGCCGTTCAGGACGGCGATGCCGAAGAGGGCGATGAAGCCGACTCCGGCGGAGATTGAAAAGGGCATCCCTCTGAGCAACAATGCGCCGACTCCTCCGACCACCGACATCGGAATGCAGAGGAAGATCATCACACCGATACGGAACGATCCGAAGGTCTGGTAGAGAAGAGCGAAGATCAGGAACAGAGCGATCGGCACGACGTAGAGGAGGCGTTCGGATGCCTTCTCCAGATTTCTGAACTGTCCGCCGTAATCGATCCGGTAGCCGGGGGGGAGTTCAACCTCGGATTCCACCCGGTCGCGCAGTTCTTTCACAAAGCTTTCCACATCCCTGCCGCGCACATTTGCCTGTATGGTTGTGAAGCGGGAGCCTTCCTCACGCGATATCTGGACCGGGCCTTCCTCGATCCGGACCGAGGCGAGTTCGGAGAGGGGGACGGGTGCGCCGGTCGGCGTCGAGACCGACAGTCCGCGAATCTTTCCGACGTCCGTGCGGGCCTCCTCGCGAAAACGGACCACCAGATCGAATCGCCGTTCCCCTTCGTAGACGGTTCCGGCCTTCGACCCGGCGACCGCCGTTTCGACGATATGATTCAGGTCGGCAACGCTCATACCGTAGCGAGCCAGACTGCTTCTGTCGGGACGGATGACAAGCTGCGAGAGCCCGCCGGTCTGCTCGACGGTGATGTCGGTCCCCCCCTCGAGTTCTCTGAGGATTGCGGCGATCTCGCCGGCCGCCGGAGTAAGCGTCTCGTAATCCTCGCCGTAGACTTTGACGACGACGTCGCCGCGTGCTCCGGCGATCAGCTCGTTCATCCTCATCTCGATCGGCTGCAGAAATTGCGTGCCGACGCCGGGGAACTTCTCCAGCCGTTCGGACATCGCCTCCACCAGCTCCTCCTTTGTCCTGCCGGTTGTCCACTCCCCCTCATCCCGAAGCATGATAAACACGTCGGCAAGTTCAAATCCCATCGGGTCGGTCGAGACCTCGGCCCGTCCGGTGTGGGAGACGACCGTCTTCACTTCCGGAAAGGTCATCAGTTCTTTCTCGACTGCCGTGGTGATCTCCTGCGATTCGCTCAGCGCAATCGAGGGGAGCCGGATCAGGTGCATGGCGATATCCCCCTCATCAAGTCGCGGAATGAACTCTCCCCCCAGTTGCGTGAAGCCGAAGAGAGCCAGAAGAACCAGTCCGAACGACGTGCCGACGATGGCCGGCCGATAGCGGAGCGCACGCTCCAGCAGGGGCCGGTAGCGACGACGCATCCATTCGATGATCGGCGAGTGACGCACCCGTTTCTGTCCGCGAAGCAGAAGAGACGCGAGGGCCGGAACGTAGGTGATTGAGAGGAGGAGGGCGCCGATCAGGGCGAAGCCGACGGTCAGGGCCATCGGACGGAAGAGTTTCCCTTCGATTCCCTGAAGTGTGATGATCGGCAGGTAGACGACGATGATGATGATCTCGCCGAACTGGGCAGCCTTGCGGACTTCGATGCTCCCTTCGTAGACGAGGTGTCGCATGTCGTCGGAGGAGAGAGGGGGAGAT
>CAMLOB010000509.1 GCA_946481475.1 uncultured Chlorobiota bacterium
CGGAGGAGGAGTCCTCTCGATAAACGGTGAGCACAATGCGTTTGAGAAGGGGGAAAGAGGCCGATGGTCTCCGCGGACAGCCTATATCTATCGAACCGACATTGTTCCTTCGAGCGATCACAGTGCTACCGAACGCATTTACAAGGATGGTGGGGTTTTTAACGAGTTCTCCCTCTTCAACTGGACCGAGCCGGGATCAAGTGATACGGTCCACTGGATACAGCTGGGAGAGGTGACGAGGATCAACAAACACAATATCCCGTACAGTTCAATTGACCCGCTGGGGAGATCGACGACGACGGTGTTTGACTATGGACCGGTGCGGAATCTCCTGCCGGTACTCACGGCCTGGAATGCCGAGGAGGCGACGGTTGCGTTCGAGAGCTTTGAAGTGCATGACGATGGTGATCTGAGCGGCAACGTGAGTGATGATCGTGCACACGCCGGAATGAAATCGATCACTCTCGGGGCAAGTTCGCAAAGCACCTACAACATGGAGATCACGATCAATGATCACCTGCTGGAGAAGGGAGGAATTCTTCGCTTCTGGTCGACACACGACGGCGACGACATCCGGGTGAAGTACGCGTCGGGTGCATCTACATTGATCGTACCGGAACGGTTGGCGCGAGCCGGAGAGTGGGTCCTCTATGAGGCAACCTTCCTGGGTGATTCTATAGACACATATTATAATTCGGGCAGCTCGATGCTGATCCGCTTCCGAAATGAAGGGGGGGTGGCCCTCTGGATTGACGATGTCAAGTTCCAGCCGTCGGATGCGATTGCCGGAGCCACGGTCTTCGATCCACGGACGTTCCGACCGGTTGCCGGATTCGACGATCAGAATTTTGGTGTGTATCCGGTCTACGACGGTCGCTCGTCCGGCTATGCTTCGCTGGTCGAGACGTCGCGCGGACTCTTCACGATAGGAGATATGCACGGGCATATCCCCGGCACACCTCGCGACTGGCTGGGCGAAGGCTCTCCCTTTACCGGGACGATGTTCTCAGGGGGCGGAAATCCTGCATCGAGCTTCAACGAATCATCAGCCAATGATGGATCTGCCAACCGTGTCGGTCTGGATCTTATTGATCTGCACATCGGTCTGTCCGGGACACGTCTCAGGACATTCGGTCTTGATCCGGCGGAGTTGAAAGCCGAGATCAGGAAGAGGGCAGTACGGCTGTCGGCTGAGGAGGAAGCGCTCCTTGATCATTATGAAGCCCTGAGCCTTCGCTATGACGAGGTAGTGGCCGGAGAGAAAGAAGGGGCTGTGGAAGAGGGAGAAGAGCGTCTTGCCCGGGAACTGGAAACGATCGAAGCCGAGCGGGATGCGATCCTTAAACAGCTTGGAGTGCATCCGGAAGATCTGAATAAGTAAGGGCTGTGAATCTTGTCTATAGATAATCACCCATTGTCGAATATTTGATCATTACATCACAAACCGTATTTGATATGAGAATTCAGCTACAGAGATTGTTCCCCTTTCTTGTCACCTGTGTTATGTATGGGACGGCTTTCCTGTCGTCAGCCCATGCGCAGACACAGTTTGCCGATTCCTTTTATGTCTCGGTTGTGGAGAAGACCCCGGCCCATCCGTACTACGGAATCGGATTTGACTCGGGATATGCCGTAAACGACATCGAGGGGGACACGCTGGTTCTTGTCAGAGACAGTCTATATGTCTTCAATGTTCGGGAAGCATACAGAAAATTAACGATGCATTTCTATACGATACCAATTGGTGGTACTCAAGGAGTTTATGACGATGAAATCGTCGAACAGAAGTTCATCACACAAGGGATCTGGTATGTCCAACCATCAGATGAAGATCCGGACACTGTCTACTATGCAAGTAGTGAAGAGCCTTGGGCAGGAGGTGTTGTTGTAATCGTTGACTCATTGCCAACCTCAAGTGTAGAGGAGCAGAGAAGCGTGAAAGCTGCCGAGAGCAGAGCTGTCCCGAATCCCAGTGCCGGCATGACGCAGATTGTTTTCACGCTTGATGTGGCAGCGGTCGTGCGGTTTGAAGTGTTCGATCAGCTCGGAAGACGGGTATACAGTAGGGAGACGGTACACATGGAAGCCGGAGACCAGAGTTTTGATATCAATGCCGGAGAGCTTCAGCCGGGACTCTATCACTATCGCATACTGGCAACTTCGAAAGAAGAAGAGAAGGTGATGACCGGCCACCTTCACGTGGTGCGATAATCGGAAGAACAAAATGCTCCTGTAATCATGAAGAAGGTTCGACATCTCTTTCATCTACTCTTCCTGCTCCAGGTACTACTACCGGTGTCGACCCGGGCGCAGAACTCTGCGACGGAGTGCAGAAACGCTCTTCGCGATGCACTACAGTTGCGAAACGCTCCGGTCGATTCCTGCTGTGCGTTCTATCGATCAATGACCTTGACGACCTGTACACGTGCCGGAGATACAGTGAGGACGCAAGCTGTATCGATTGAGGCTGGAGATCTCTATGTCATCCGCTCCGATTCGAGTGAAATGTGGCAGGACTCCGAACTGATGGCGATCATCGATCATCGGCAGCTCACGATTCGGGTGGTCGATATTCGCGGACGGCAGGACGTGCGTGCAACGCGCAGGCACCTACAGGACGTCTTCCCGGATTCATTGATGCGTCATGTACGCAATGTCGCCTGCACAACCGGAGATGCGGAGGATACAAGAGTTGTCACCGGGAGTATTGTTCCCGAGAAGCAGGTCCTTTACGGGATCCGGACTATCACTGTAGAGATTCGTTCGGATGACGAGATCACGCGCTTTGCTGTGGAGCATCCTGTGGGTAGCCATCTCTTGACAACGGAATATGTCGTTGACGAGTTGGACAGAGCCTACCGGGGTATCAGTAACACAAAAACAGTTCGCTCTTATCTGTTCAATACGGATGGAGCACTTCGGACGGACTTCACCGATTACAGGCTTGCCGGAAACAAATAACAGAAGCTTGAAAGGATGCATGAAGGCAATATGCACGTAGAACGGATGAAGAGAATTCTTCTCCTCTACTACTCACATACTCTATAAACCCGAATATCATGGCAACCCCTTGCAACCTCTTCTCCATCCTGTTGGCGACAGTTCTCGTCACAGTATCGCCTGCGTTTGGCCAGCAGACGTCACAGTCGGATTACCCGTTGACACCGGCTGGAGGAGGTAGCTCCGATTCGGCCTTTGTTCCTACGCTTCAATATGTGGAAGCCACTGATAACATTGTGCTGGGTCACAGTGACCTGAGTGTCTCGCCGCCGGCTCAGGTCGGCGTGCTCCCACGCACCGGTACAGTCGGCCTGAATTACTGCAATGATCTTTCGATCCATTCCGGGGCTCTCCGCATCACGCTTGATCTCGGTGATGACTACAATTATGGGGATAGTCTTTTCTCAGTTACAGCCACCTTGCGTATTGAAGGGGTCGATACAGATCCAGGGGGTGGAACTCTCATTGTTTTGGACCCGGTTTCTCTGGTCATCAATCGAGATGTTCCCGAACAGGTCTACTATGTGTCGTTCAGTGGAACCGACTTGGCGAATCACGATCTGATT
>CAMLOB010000510.1 GCA_946481475.1 uncultured Chlorobiota bacterium
AAGCCTTTCGGGAACGAAACCCTTCCGCTGAGTCCGGCACCGGAGAGGAGACTGGCATGAAGACCGATGGCGAAGTACGTGTTGTTATAGAAATCGCTGCCGACCGTAGCCCCCGGAAGCCTGTCGGTCGTATCGATCTGGGCCTGTGCGGCAAGGGGAAATGAGGAGAACAGAAACAGGGCAAGAGCCGGAATGAAAAGGAACTGATGGATATTCATAGAACTCTGCATAAGTGAGAGGACCTGTTGTGCTTGATACGGATGTCGCTAAAAGAACACCACCGAGAGACCTCTTTGTTCCCTCGTCAACCGAAGAAGATACCAAGTCCCGGCAATTTACAAGTACAACGAACGGCAGAGTCTTTCCTTCTTTCCCGGACCGTCATCCCGAGGAACGGAAAAGCCACCATCCCCCACCGAGATCCTCCAGATAGAAATATTCTTCCGGAGATACCGGCGGGATCTGTCCGTGAGGAGAATAGATAAATCCGACGGCGTCGTCAAGCTCTCCGGCGATGGTCATCAGCATGGCATCCTGCCAGGGGAGTTCCGAGTTGAGGAACTGAATGCGCCCCTTTTTCATCAGGACCGTGATATCATCCAGAAGCGTTGTCGGAAGTCCGGCTTTCCGTTCCCACGACCGGACTTCCTGCAGTCCCTGTGTCCGCTGTTTCTCAGCGGCCTGCAGCAGGCGTTCCATCCGTCCCTTCTCCTCTTCGGTGGCATCCTTCAGATACTCCTCGATCACCCCCTCCGGAATATCATGCGAGGCCATCCCCCAGTCAAGGTAATGGGTATTGAACTGGCTGACCCGATCGCCGTTTCGGGCCACAAACCGGATCGAATCGTGCGCCCCCACCAGCTTCGCCAGATCCTCAAGGTGGGGACGCAGTTGTGGAAAGCCGGCCCGAATCTGCTCATTGCTCAGCAGGATAGCCGACTCCTCCCGTGCAATGTCGGCTTTCAGGGAGTTCGGATACTGTCTCGATGAATCGATCAACCGAAGAGCGGCCATCGCCGAGACCAGGTTTTGCGTCCGTCGCACACTGGAGATGCGCCACTTCCCCTCGTTATTTCTCCGAAGAAACCATATCCAGTCAACCGTCACGGTTCCGAAGAAGGGGAGCGAATCGGGCCAGGCGCGTGAGGTGACCATCAGGACGGAATCGCCGGGACGGATGGAATAGACTTCGCCGACATCATAGCGGTGAGGAATCGGCCAGAACGTCTCCCCCACATGCCGCTTCAGGTAGCCGCCGAACCAGTCGATCGCATAATCGCCGATCCGATTGGAATCGATCCTCTCCAGACTCATACCGTAGGCAAAGAAATCGGCGACAACGGACTTCGCTTCGGCGGCATTATCCCCCTCGGAGAGAAGACGGGGAGGCTCGCCGAGAGGAGGCTGCGCGTTTGAAGACTGCCAGGAAAAACAGAGGGCCAGAAGGGACAGAAAGAAGCCGAACCGGATGGTCATATATCTTGTGTACGTTATCGTCGGTTTTATGAAAGAAATCGTCGCCATGACGGGCAACCCCACGGCATGTTTCATGCAAATATCGTCTATCCAACACATCTACGGCAATTTTGTTAGAAGAGAGAGGGAGGCTGTCTCCTTCACACGCACACACCATTCGTTACTCCCCCCTACCCTCCCCCGGCTCGTCACGCATTCCGTATATTTCCGTGTTATCTTCACATAAATGCAGCACGTAGCTCCGAAAAAATCGCTTGGACAGAACTTTCTTGTCGACCGGAATGTGGCCGCGAAGATCGTGCGGCTCTTTTCGCCGCAACAAGGAGATGTCGTTGTCGAGATCGGTCCGGGAGAGGGAGCACTGACCGGAGATCTGCTGGCAAGCGGCTGCAGGGTCATTGCCGTAGAGATCGATCCGGAAGCTGCGGCGGCAGTGGAGAGACGGTTCGGAGGGGAGGTGGAGATCATCCGGGACGATATTCTGAAGACCGACCTGACGGGGATCGCCGCAAGACACGGGGCGGAAAGACTGCGTGTTATCGGCAACATTCCCTACTACATCACCGCACCGATTCTCTTCCATCTGATCGAACATCGGAACGTAATCTCCGATACGATGTTGATGATGCAGAGAGAGGTGGCCGAACGGCTGACGGCCCTGCCGCGGACGAAAGAGTACGGCATTCTGTCGGTAGCCATCCAGACGTGGGGAGAGCCGAAAAGACAGTTCAACGTTCCGCCGGGTTGCTTTTTTCCGCGACCGAAAGTGACATCGACCGTAGTGAGCGTTCACTTCCGGGAGAGGGAAGGACTGAAGGGTATTGAACGAGAACATCAGCAGCTTGTCCGGGGGGCGTTCGGCAAGCGACGGAAGACATTACAGAATGCCCTGACGGAACTGATCCCTGATCGAGATGAGCGAACAGAAATCTTCAGAAAAGCGGAAATCGATCCGCAACGCCGGGCTGAGGAACTTGCGCCCGAAGAATTCATCCGGCTCGCCCGCATATTCGCGGATGCGCGCGCGGGTGCTGCGGGGTGACCGGCGGAACGAGACCACGGCCGAGGCGATCCGCCACTCCCTCTGGAGCACCGACTGGATGTCGCTTGGTATGCTGGCCCTCTACACCCTGCTGGATCTGATCTTCATCACCGAAGTCCGAAGCTCGTTCGGTCTGCTGCAGGTGAACATTCTCGTGGGTGTGGCGATCATCGCCTGCTGCGTCTGGTACGACCAGACCGGATCGCGGATCGCTCTGCTCTTCCGGTCGTTCTATATCCTGCCGGTCGGCTACATGATGTATTCGCAGGTCCACAACTACATCCCACTGGTCAATCCGGGAAACTTCGACGCGACGCTGGCAGCCTGGGATTACGCGATCTTCGGCGTCAACCCGACCGAGTGGATCTACCGGTTCGCCCATCCGGTCCTGACCGAGTATTTCCAGATCTGGTACAACTTCTTCCAGCTCCTGCTGGTGGTCCCGGCGGTCAGTCTCTACCGGCAGAACAGAATGCCCGAGTTCCGGATCTATGCCATGACGCTCCTGTTCGCCTTCTATCTGAGCTATCTCTGCTACTTCGCAATGCCGGCCATCGGTCCGCGATTCGAGGTCCACGATTTCGGTTCCATCGACCGGGAACTCCCCGGTCTGGTCCTGACCGAGCCGTTTCGGGATCTGATCAACGCCGGGAACAACATCCAGGCGGAGATGGACGATCCGTATGAATTCGTCAACCGGGACTGCATGCCGAGCGGACATACGATGCTCTCGATCCTGGGCATCCTGATGGCCTGGCGCCTGCGAACCCGATGGCGGTGGCTGATGACCATCGGCGGGATCAGCATCGTGATCTCCACGGTCTACCTCCGCTATCACTACGTCGTCGATCTGATGGCCGGCATCGTTCTGGCCCTTATCGTCTTCCTCATCCATCAGCAACTGGCGGAGTGGTGGAATCGACGGGGGGTGCCGGTTTAGGGGAGAGTTCGTAGAGTTGAGAGAGAAGAGTTTATAGAGTGGGGGCAAGTCGGGAGTCGGGAGTCGGGAGTCGGGAGTCGGGAGTCGGGAGTCGGGAGTCGGGA
>CAMLOB010000511.1 GCA_946481475.1 uncultured Chlorobiota bacterium
CCATCGTGGAGCTCGTCAAGGATCTCGAGTTGTTCGAGCACGCAGGCATCAGCCGCAATTTCATCGAAGACGCCGTTCCGGTCCGTATCCACCAGCACGTCGGCGGCATCGCCGTAGGTGTGCCGACTGTAAGTGGTCTCGTTGCCGATCTCCGCGTTGTACCACGGTGTGCGATAGCCGCTGACGATGTAGAGGCTTGAGGCGGGAATTCCCCGACGGTTCAGTTCCTCCAGCAGCAACTCCAGTTTCATCAGGAGATCGGTCTGCAACACCAGATACTTCGGGTAGCCTCCCTCCTGTTTGCAGACAAACTGACGAAGCTGGAAGTGGGGGGAGACCCATGCTTCTTCAAGTTCGGGGGTTATTTCAATCAGTCCCCGCGGTCTGTCGTAGGCCGGATCATCGTTCAGCGGCTGCCCCTGATAGCGGCCGATGCGATAGCCGTTGAGAATCTCCGATCCGTCGTACGGGCGCATGACAAAGGCATTGATGCAGATCGCCTCTTCCCCGTCGGCGCGGGCGATCCGGACGCATCCCATCCCGGGCCGCTCCGGTACGCGCCATCGCCAGCGGTTCGGACCAAGCCCCTCCACATCCCCCTGATCGGCCGTCACGGAGAACTCCCGACTTCCCGCCGGATCGACCGCCTCCAGTTCCACCGATTCCCCCGGCATCAGGCTGATCGACATCAGGGAATACGGGATCGTCCTCCCTTTCGTCCTGACCGAAAACGACAACCGCTCGGCAACATATTCCGACTCTCCGGCCGGAAGACCGGTCTCTCCTTCCCATATCAGCCCGGCACATCCCTCCTCGTCGAGCGTCGGAGCAACTTCCGCGTCACTCTGATGTTCGGAGGTAACGCCGAGAGAGGAAGAATAGATCACATCGGCCATGTTCTTCTTTCCCCCCCTTTCCGCATAGTCGAAAATGGGGGCAAGGAAACCGCCGACGAAAAAGAGAATCATGCCGGTTCCGAAGAGAGCCGAAGAAATGAATCTCCGCATACGGTCCGATCGTTGTCGTGCTGAAGCATCCACAGGTATTGCCGAACAGATATTATCGCTGAGGAGGATAACATCCGGCAGAGGAAAAGAGTTCGGGAAAGATCGAGGGGAGAGCATCGCACCGGCGGAGATATCCGGGAGGGAATACTCAGGGGGCTTCAAGCATTTCCTGCAAAAGCAGAACCGCTTGCGCACCGATCAGTGTGGCCTCGCAAATCTCGTGCAGATCAGGAGGACCGTTGAGTTCCTGTAACAGAAGACCGACCAGAGGCTGCACCAGAGGTTTTGCCTTCGGCACAAGTGTGGTGACTGCCGCAGAAATGATGCTGTTCAGCATCTCATAGCCCCCCTGATAGTCGGAGGCCCGGCGGAGAAGATCGGGATCGTTTCCGATCGAGTCGAGCGTCCGGCGGTCATAGGCGACGGTGAGGGTTCCGGATGCGATCAACTCTCCCTCCTGAAACAGCGAGGCCTCGCGCACCTCGACGTCAAGCTCCAGCAGTACGGTATCGCCGTTGCCGGGACGGCGCTTCGCATCCCGCAGCCAGAGGGCGTAGTCCTCACCGAACTCGACGTTTTTGAAGCGGACGGAGAGGTCGAGCGCACCGATGACGCCGTGCTTCAGAACCGTCAACCCCTTCTTCTCACTCCACTTCGTCTTCACGTCGATTCCGATCTGTGCCGTGAGCGGACCGGCTCCGAGCAGAAAGAAGCAGAGCATGGTCATCAGAATGGACATCGTCCGGCGGTTCACATGGTTCATGGCGTCATCAACGGATTATCATTCGGGAACAATGGCGTTCGGCAGAAGACACACGAAAAAATCGGACATAACATCGGGGACTGTTGACAGGGGGTTGTCAGGATCGGTAGATAGATTGGGGAAGAGTCGAGAGTTGAAGCGTCGGGAGTCGGAGCGTCGGGAGTCGGAGAGTCGGGAGTTGTTGAATAGTTGAATAGTTCAATAGTTGAATGGTGAGGGGGGTGGAAAATTTCCATTTCACCCGAAGGCCACCTTGAATTGCCCCCTCCTGTTCCCCTCTACCATTGAACTATTGAACCATTCAACTATTCAACACCCACCCCTCAACCTCCAGACCCTCGACTCCAGACACACGACACCTGACTCTTCAACTCATAACCAACAACCAAACTTGAACCAAACATCATGATCCGATCAATTGCAGATTTCGCAAACGCATGGAACTATGAAAGCGCATCGACCGCAAAGGTCTTCGACCGCCTGTCGGAGGAATCGCTCGACCGGCGAGTGACGCCGGACGGGCGTTCGATCCGGGACCTGGCCTGGCACATCGTGCTGACGCTGACCGAGATGCCGGGACAGGCCGGACTGACTGTGGAAGGACCGGAGCACGGGACACCGGCACCCGAATCGGTCGGAGAGATTGCCGAGAGCTACCGCAGAACCTCGGCGAACCTTCTGAAGGCCGTGCAGGAGAACTGGGCGGATGAGAAGCTGACCGACGAACTGATGATGTACGGACAGGAGGGCTGGACATACGGAATGGTTCTCCGCGGATTGATCGACCACCAGATTCACCACCGCGCGCAGATCACGGTTCTGATGCGCCAGGCCGGACTGACCGTCCCCGGCGTCTACGGTCCTGCACGTGAGGAGTGGGCGGAGCTGGGGATGGAGGCGATGCCGTAGCTCCAGTGACAATGGTTTGGCCGTTCAATAGTTGAATGGTTCCATGGTTGTGTTCCATGGAAAGGTCGAGACGGGAGCGGGACAAAGAGGAAGTTCTTTGTCCCGCTCAACATTCCGGTAGGCGCGCATCCCGCCGCAGTGACGGAGATTACTTCGCTACCATGATCTTCCTTGTCGTCACTTCGTCTCCGGCAACCAGTCGCAGCACGTAGGGACCGGACGACAACTCCTTCGCATCGAGCTGTGAGGTATGCGTTCCGGATCCGGGCACTCCGGAAAAGACTTGCGAGACGCGAACGCCGCGCAGATCGTAGAGATCGAGACGAACCGACCGATTCCCGTTATGCGATCCGATCCGGAACGAGACTTCGGCCCGATCCCGCACCGGATCGGGAACAACCGATGCTATCGCCGATGTCGCAACGGATGTGCCGGTCTCTTCCACTGCGAGCAAACCGACCGTCGTGCTGTAGATGCCGGTTCCGTGCGTGGCGACCGCAACGAAGCCGTCGGACGGGCGGGCGTCGATCATATCGACGACGGCATTCCCGATCGTCTCTCCCCCTTCTTTCACCCAGACCGTCCCATCTCCGTTCAGCGACGTTGTGGTAAAGAGACCGATGCTTGTCCCGAGCAGGTAGAGCGTCCCCTCACCCCGATGAAGACTCGTCACCCAGCGACAGGAAGGGCCCGCCGGCGGTGGGGCCGGGGGCGCCGGGTGGGTCGCGGGCGCGGGCCGCGTGTTCGGTGACGTCGCCGCGGAACTTCCCGCGTCGCAGCTCGCGATACTGCCGGGCACGACACACGTCGGCATGCTCGAGCGCGCGGAATGGATCTCGAACATGGTCACGACGTTCCTCGCCGTATAGGGCAACGCACGGC
>CAMLOB010000512.1 GCA_946481475.1 uncultured Chlorobiota bacterium
TCACCTGAAGTCCGGTCTCACCCGGCTGCACAACGACATACGATTCATAATAGACGATGCGCTCCACGTCTTTGGTCGGCAGACCGAGAACGGCGCCGATCTTCGACGGAAGCGATTTCAGATACCAGATATGAACGACCGGAACGGCCAGGGCGATATGCCCCATCCGCTCGCGACGGACGGCTTTCTGCGTCACTTCAACGCCGCAGCGGTCGCAGATGATTCCCTTGTATCGGATTCGTTTGTACTTGCCGCAATGGCATTCCCAATCGCGCACCGGTCCGAAGATCTTCTCGCAGAAGAGTCCGTCCTTCTCCGGCCGAAAGGACCGGTAGTTGATCGTCTCCGGCTTGGTCACCTCGCCGTGCGAACGATTCAGAATATCGTCCGACGAAGCGAGCTTGATCATGATGCGCCGAAAGTTCTGCCCGACAATCTGGTTGGGTTGTGTGTACACGGCGATCCCTCTATGTTGATGTTCTTGAATTTACTTACGACAACTTCCCCCGGGACACGGCAGTCCCGCAGCCGCACGGCGATCAGTCGATCTTCACTTCAAGGCCCAGCCCCTGAAGCTCGCGGACCAGAACGTTGAAGGACTCCGGAATGTTCGGTTCCGGCAGATTCTCTCCCTTGACGATCGACTCGTAGGCTTTCGCCCGTCCGTGCACGTCGTCCGACTTGACGGTCAGGATCTCCTGCAGCACGTTTGCCGCGCCGTAGGCTTCCAGCGCCCAGACCTCCATCTCTCCGAACCGCTGTCCGCCGAACTGCGCCTTGCCGCCGAGCGGCTGCTGCGTGATCAGCGAGTACGGGCCGATCGAGCGGGCGTGAATCTTGTCCTCGACAAGGTGGGAGAGCTTCAGCATGTAGATGACGCCGACGGTCACCTGCTGATCGAATTTCTCTCCGCTCCGTCCGTCGTACAGATCGGTCTTGCCGCTCGGTTCCAGCCCGGCCTTATCCAGCCAGTCCTGCACATCATCCCAGCGGGCACCGTCGAAGATCGGCGTGGCGAAGTTGATTCCCAGCTTCTGGCCGGCCCATCCGAGAGCGGTCTCGTAAAGCTGCCCCAGGTTCATACGCGACGGTACACCGAGCGGGTTGAGCACGATGTCGATCGGCGTTCCGTCCGGCAGGAAGGGCATATCCTCCACCCGAACGATCTTCGCAACCACACCCTTGTTGCCGTGGCGTCCGGCCATCTTGTCGCCGACCTGAAGTTTCCGCTTCTTGGCGACGTAGACCTTGGCCATCTGCATGATGCCGGGCTGGAGTTCATCCCCCTGGATCACCTTGTTCTTCTCGATCTCGGTGTCCTCGATTACCCGGTCGATCACTCTGCGATAGTTCCGGTAGCACTTGGCGACCAGATCGTTCTTCTTCTTGTTATCAACCCACTCCTCCTCGCCGTTCAGCGTGCCGATGTCGGCTCCGTCTCCCAGTTTCTCGAGGAACGTGTCCGACTTCAGCGCCGTTCCTGCACGGATAACGGTCGATCCGTCCAGGTCCTTGATCCCGAGCGACGTCTCGCTGTCGAGCAACTGCCCCAGCTTTTCGGCCAGCATCCGGGTATACGTCTCGATCGACTCCTGAAGCTGACGGTCGAGCATCTCCTGGCGTCGCTTCTCCTCTTTCCGGACATCGGTATCCTTCGTGATGATCCGGCGACTGAAGAGCTGCGAATTGATGACGACCCCCTTGCTTCCGGGGGGGAGCTTCATCGAGGCATCCTTTACGTCTCCGGCCTTGTCGCCGAAGATCGCCCGCAGAAGCTTCTCTTCCGGAGTCGGATCGGTCTCCCCTTTCGGCGTGATCTTGCCGACCAGAATATCCCCCTCGGTCACTTCCGAACCGACGCGAATAATGCCGTGCTCATCCAGATTTCTGACCGCCTCGTCGCTGACGTTCGGGATCTCCCGCGTCAGTTCCTCTTCGCCCCGCTTCGTGTCGCGGACGTGGATCGAGTGAACGTCGATGTGAACCGAGGTGTAGACGTCCTCGCTGACCAGACGTTCGGAAACCACGATGGCATCCTCGAAGTTGTAGCCGCGCCACGGCATGAAGGCGACCAGAAGGTTACGCCCCAGAGCCAGTTCGCCGTTCCGTGTGGAACTGCTGTCGACCAGGACATCCCCCTTCTTGAACCGGTCTCCGGCCCGAACGACGGGAGACTGGTTGATGCAGGTATCCTGGTTCGTCCGGAAGAACTTCGTCAGGTTGTACTCCTTGCGGCGGTTGTCCTCGAAGGAGACGAGTTCCTCGTCGCGGGAAAGATTGCTGTAGTACTCGACGACGACTTTCGTCGAATCGACGTACTTCACTTCGCCGTCCCGCTCGGCAGTAATAATTGCACGCGAGTCGATAGCGATCTTCGACTCCATGCCGGTCCCCACCACCGGTTCTTCCGGACGCAGAAGGGGCACGGCCTGACGTTGCATGTTCGATCCCATCAGGGCGCGGTTGGCGTCGTCGTGCTCCAGGAACGGGATCATCGCCGCAGCGGCGGAGACGATCTGGTTCGGAGCCACATCCATGTATTCGATCTCGTGCGGCTCGGCCATCACGAAGTCTCCCGACTTACGGGCACGGACGCGCTCCTGGTCGATCTTTCCGTTCTTGTCGATCTTCACCGTCGCCGTTGCGATCAACGCCCCTTCCTCCTTGTCGGCCGAGAGATAGGCGATCTCATCGGTCACCTTCGCATCCCGCACCATCCGGTAAGGGGTCTCGATAAAGCCGAATCCGTTGATCCGCGCATGGATGCAGAGAGAGGAGATCAGACCGATGTTCGGACCTTCCGGCGTCTCGATCGGGCAGAGACGCCCGTAGTGCGTGTAGTGAACGTCGCGAACCTCGAAGCCGGCACGCTCGCGGGTAAGACCACCCGGGCCGAGAGCCGACATCCTCCGCTTGTGAGTCATCTCCGACAGCGGATTGGTCTGATCCATAAACTGCGACAACTGGTTGGTGCCGAAGAACGTGTTGATCACCGAAGTCACCGTCCGGGCGTTAACCAGTTCCGACGGAGCGAAGTTATCCATGTCGTGGATGTTCATCCGCTCCTTGATGGTGCGGGCCATACGGGACATGCCGATATTTACCTGCTGTGCAAGCTGCTCGCCCACGGTCCGGACGCGGCGGTTCCCCAGATGGTCGATGTCATCCACCTGGCGCTTGCCTGCGTGGAGCTCGATCAGATAGCGGATAATGGCAACGATGTCGTCCCGCGTCAGCGTCGTCTGATCGGTCGGAATATCCAGTCCGAGCCGGTCGTTGATCCGATGACGTCCCACCTCGCCGAGATCATAGCGCTTCGGATTGAAGAAGAGCTTGTCGATCAGCGCACGGGCCGTCTCCAGATCGGGAGCCTCGCCCGAGCGGAGCTGACGGTAGATCGCCTCGAGAGCATCCTCCTCGCTTCGGGAAATGTCCTTGTCGATCGTCTTCAGGATCACCGAATCGTTCTCCGAGGCATCTTCGGTGTAGACCTTTATGGTCTCCACTCCCCCTTCCTGCAGACTTGCCAGCAGTTCCTCGGTGACCGGATCGTCCTT
>CAMLOB010000513.1 GCA_946481475.1 uncultured Chlorobiota bacterium
AAACATCACACAGGAAGAAGTCCGACGGACGGCAAAGCTGGCGAAGCTCCGCTTCAGCGACGACGAGATCGACTCGTTCACCGAGCAGTTCGACCGGATCGTCGCCTACGTCGAGAAGCTGAACGAGGTGGACTGCACCGGCGTCGAGCCGATGGCCCGGGTCGGCGAGGAGATGACGCCGCCGCGTGAGGACGGGATCGGAGAGATGCTCCCGCCGTCGGAAGCCCTGAAGAACGCGCCGAAGAAGACGGAAGGGTTCTTCAGTGTGCCGAAAGTGATTGAGTGAGGAAGAGTTCATAGAGAGGAGAGTGTATAGAGTTCGTAGAGTGGCCCTGAAGGCGGCGTATGCTTGACCGCTCACAGCTGATTGCTCATAGCTCATAGCTCATAGCTCACCGACCGATAACCGTCATGAACGTCACAGCCATCATACCGGCCCGCTACGCATCGACCCGGCTTCCGGGAAAACCGTTGATCGAGCTTGCGGGGAAACCGATGATTCTCCATGTCTGCGGGAATGTTGGGCGCGCGAAGCGCGTGGAGCGGATGATCGTCGCCACCGACGACGAACGGATCGCCGAGGTGGTCCGCAGCGCAGGATGCGAGGTCTCGATGACTTCCCCCGATCTCCCATCCGGCACCGATCGCATTGCCGCCACCGTCCGGGAACTGGGAATTACCGGTGCCGTCCTGAACGTGCAGGGGGATGAGCCGATGATCGATCCGGAGGTGATCGACCGGCTTGTGGAAGACTTCGCCCCGTCGGATGCCGACTGCGCAACCCCTGTGGTGAAGATCGATTCGATCACCGCACTCTTCGACTCCGATACGCCGAAGGTAGTGATGCGGGAGGACCGGATCGCCCTCTACTTCTCTCGCTCTCCTCTCCCCTTCTTCCGCGATCTGTCGCCGGAGGAGTGGCTGGAGAACCACACGTTCCATCGTCACGTCGGGATGTACCTCTACCGCTCCGATACCCTCGACCGTTTCGTCGCCGCTCCTCCCTCTCTTCTCGAAAAAGTGGAACAACTCGAACAGCTCCGTATGCTCGGTCTCGGCATGTCGATCCTCTGCGTCGAGGTGGACTATCAGGGGCAGGCGGTCGATTCGCCGGAGGATGTGATGCGGGTTGAGGGGTTGATGACGGGGGCGGCGTAGGGGGTGGATTGTGTCTCTGTGAAGAACAACACAAAGGCACGAAGGGGACAAAGAGACCACCAAGGGTGGGGGACTGCAGAGCATCGTTCCCGTATAAAACATGCGTTTATGAAGATCACGGAATCAACGGTTGTCATCATCACCGGAGCAAGCTCCGGTATCGGCAGATCGCTTGCGCTGCAACTGGCCGAACGCGGGGCGCGACTGGGGTTGATTGCACGGCGGGCCGGAAAGCTGAATGAGACGGCAACCGAGGCGAAAGCGAAGAGCGCGGCGGCTGTTCTCTCACTCCCCTGCGACATCACCGACCGCGAAGCATTTCAGCAGGCGATTGCGGAAGTCCGGGAAAGGTTCGGAAGGATCGATGTCCTGGTCAACAACGCCGGGTTCGGACATATCGGCTATGTGGAGGATACGCCGGAAGAACATATCGAATCGGTCTTCCGGGTCAACGTCTTCGCCCTCTGGTACGGAGCGCAGGCCGTCCTTCCGGTGATGAAGGAACAGGGGGAGGGAGAGATCATCACCGTCGCGTCGCTGGCCGGCGTCTTTCCCTTTCCGGGAAACGCCGCCTACGTCGCAGCCAAACATGCCGCCGTCGGATTCACACACGCCCTCCGTTCGGAACTTGCCGGGACCGGCGTCGAGGCGATGGTTGTCCTCCCGGCCGGCACCCTCACCGACTGGGCATCGACGACCGAGGGAGGAGCGATTCTCCCGCTGTTCGAACATGAGAACCGGCGGGGCGTCGAGATCGCCGACGAGATGGGAATCGAGACTCCGCAAATGCCCGAGCTTCTTCCTCCCGACGACGTTGCCGCACGCATCGTCGAGCTGATCGAACATCCGGTCCCGGAACTTTACACCCACTCGAACGCGGCGGAACTTGTCCGGAACTACAGAGAGAATCAATCGGAGATCGAGCGACAGCTTTTGCCGCTGTGGCTGGCGAACCGGGAGGGATACCGGAAGTTGCGCGAACCGTAGGGGGCAAAAACCTTTGCCCCCAAAAACCTCTGCCCCCAAAACCTTACCCTAAAAACCCTTACCCAAAACCTTTACCCCCTGCATCAACCTCTATCCCATCCATCTCCGCAACCTTGTCATACCGGATCAAAAAATCCGGTTGAGCCTCCTCGCCTTTCTCAATCATTTCTGGTCAGCGCAATGATCGTGATATCGTCCGACTGCGGAGCGTTCCCCACATGCCGCTGCACGTCTTCCCGCACCTCGGCAAAGATCCGGTCGGCCGGTGCGCCGAATTCCTTCCGGAGCAGATGCAGGAGACGTTCATCGCCGTATTCATCCCGCTGTCCGTTCATCGCCTCGGAAACTCCATCGGTATAGATGATGATCCCCTCTCCCTCCTTCACCTCACAGACTCCCACATCATACGGAATCGTCGTCGGCATCACGCCCAGAATCAATCCTCCCTCGGCCAGGGGTACAATGGCATCCCGGGAGATGTGGAACGGAGGATTATGGCCGGCATTGACGTACTCCACTCTTCCCGACTCCGGATCGAGCAACGCAATGAATGCCGTGATGAATTTATCGGCCGCCGTATTGTCGTGGATCAGATCGTTGACCCGGGCCGCAAGTTCGTTCAGGGGGAGTCCCAGAGGAGCAAGGGCACGAAGAGCGGCCTGCACGTTGGCCATAAGAAGTGAGGCCGGAGTCCCTTTCCCCGAAACGTCGGCAATGGCAATCAGCAGACGCCCGTCCGGTATCGGGATCACATCGTAGCAGTCTCCGCCAACCTGTCGCGCCGGAAGAGTCCCGGCGGCAATCGTATAGCCGTCGATCTCGGGGAGTGTGGAAGGAAGCAACTGTTGCTGGATCTCCCATGCGATGCGCAGATCCTCCTCCAGCCGCCGCTTCTCGATCATCTCCTCAAGAAGTCGTGCATTCTCCAGCGAGGCGACCGCCAGCGCACCGAGTGCCCCCAGGTATTCCAGATCCTCGACATCGATTCCGTACTGCAATCGTTCGCCGATCAGCAGCACCCCTTCGGTCTCCCCTTGCGACTTCAACGGAATAGCCGCACGCGCCCCCAGTTCATAGAGCCGTGGCCACTCCTCCCGGTCGAGCAACTTCCCCTCATCCTCCTGCAACCGGGCCAACCCCTCATCCGGAATTTCTTCTCTGAACCGGTTCACCACCGCATGGTATCCGTGCCCTTCACGAAGGTAGAGAGCATAACGGGCGACCGCCATCTCCCCCATCAGCGTATAGCCGAGGATGCGGGCGATCTCTCCCCCTTCCAGCAGACCGCCGAACGCCCGGCTCGACTCGAAGACCGAATGCAGACGCCGCACACGCCGCTCCAGCCGACGGTTGGTGTCGTGCAGCGTGCTCCGGATCAGCGCCCCCTCGACGGCGATTGACGTGATGGCGGC
>CAMLOB010000514.1 GCA_946481475.1 uncultured Chlorobiota bacterium
GATTTTTTTCGCCCCGAACCAGAAACCTCCGCCGAAGATGTAGGGATTTCCCGAACCTCTCGGCCAGGTTCCACCATAACTGCCGGCAACCACGTTCAGCCCGATGATCCCGTAATTCGAGACAAAGAGCTCGACGTTCGAACGTTGGTTGGGCAGGTTCTCGAAGACTCCGACAGGGACGCGCAGGGCCGGACTGCCTGGGAGTGATTTCTGCTGAGAGAAGGATAGCGGCATTCCCCCCGCTGTGTCGTGCGGACTTTGAAGAAACGGCATGTCCCCTGCGAAAGGAGGACAGGCCTGAGAGGAAGCTTTCGCCGGTGAAAACAGCAGAAGGGCAAACGAAGCGAGCAGGAACGTGGCCAGTCGGACATCCATGATTCTCCTCCGGTAATGGTGATGATTGACATTGCCGGGACAAGATATACATGTGATGGCCTGCGAGTTACATGGAGCGTCCGAAGAGAAATTCCATCCGGTGTCGACCCCTTCCCTTACTCTCCCGTTCCGCCACCATGATCGCTGTAAATCAGCCATCGCTCCTTCTCCTTCAGGAGAATATCGGTCCAGTGAGCTACGGACTCATACTCTTTGCCGTCAGCAAAGCGAAGAGTCTCCTCGCTTTTGTAGTGGACGAGGGCCACGCGTCCGTCAATAACCTGCACGGCCATCGGAACAAGGTTCTGCTTCAGTGAGACGGAATTCGCAAAGTACCAGGTCAGTCCGGCCGAACGCTCGGCCTTGTCGGTCGGACCGTCATCCCCCGAATGCCATCCGGTGAAGTCGGGATGGAACCATGTCAGATAGGCGTCAAGGTCACGTCGGTGGGCGGCGGCCGAATAGTTGAGGACCGTCCGCCAGACCTCGAGTTGCTCTGCGTTCCAGTCGGATGAATCGACCTGAGCCGTCAGCGGCCTGCTTGCCTGAACGGAGAGAAGAAGGAGGAGAAGCAACGCAAGGGGAAGACGTCCTGAGATCGAGAGCATATGTTTTTTCTTCATCTTCATCACCTCACTCGGCCTCGGTTGTCGATTGATAGAAACTGAGCATGTGTCCGTCCGGATCGAGGAAATCGGCGGTCAGTCCTCCGGGGGCTTCGCTGACCGGCAGAACGATCTCCACTCCCTTTGCGGCCAGATCTTCAACGATCTCCCCTATTCCACCGGAAAGTCCGAAGACGATAATCGGCGTTCTGCCCGGAGGATGGTCTCCCTGAAAAATGATAAGCTGAACAGCTCCGGCATCGGCCACCAGAAAGGTGTGATGCTCTGCTGCCTCCTTCCCCTGTCCGCGACGGACCGAAAGGCCGAGAACGTGTTCGTAGAAATCGGCACTCCTTGCAAGGTCCCTCACATAGAGAACGATGGCTGAAACGGACAGATTCCGCATGATTACTGTGATGTTAATGGATGGTACTGATTCGTTCAACCGGAAACCGGCACATCCGCCGACGATTCCGATTCGGGCGCTTCTTGTGCCGAAGACAAGTTCAGCCCCCTCACCGATCCGCCCGATCTTTCCTGTAGTTGCCGCCGAAGCGGAAAATGTGAGGATCACCCGGGACGGAACAGCAGGAGATGTCCGTCCGGATCGTGGGCACCGACTCCGTGGCTCTCCCTTAACTGCTGGTGAAGAGCGCGACGAACGAGACCGAGTTCCAGATGTTCGATGTCGGGCCGCCGGTAACAGGCCAGGGCGGTCAGTTCCGAGCGGATGTCGGGATCAAGCCTGCGAAGCGTTTTGCGGATGGTTGAAAGTCGCTGCCGCCAGGAAGTCGGGGTCAGTCCGAGAGCGTAGACGATCTCCTCCCGGGACATTCCGTGAGCGATCAGGAGGGCGGTAGTCCGGGCCGATGGGGGGAATGATCGAAAGAGTGCGGGAGAGAAGAGAGATTCGGACGTATCCGCCGCAGTTCCCTCTGCGGCTCCCCTCTTCTCCCGTTCCCGTCGCCGATGTTCGCTCCGAGCGGTCATCGCCCCATGGTTCCTCAGAACGCCGTAGAACCAGCGTTTGTTTCCGTCGACCGAGAAGTCGCTCCGTCCGGCATCCAGAGCAACCGCCAGCGCATCGTGCAACAGGTCTTCCCCCTCCTCCTTCCGTCTGGAGAACTTTCGGGCTACGCCGAGCCAGTAGTGATAGTCGTGCAGCGTCATTGATGCCTGAATTATGTTCGATTATGAATCGTACCTGACGGGTTTCTTCTCTTCTTCGGCCACTGCCTTCTCCACTCTGTTCAGCAATCCTTCCGGAAGCTCCCCGATATCGGCATAGATCAGAATTTCCCCCACCCCTTCGGATTCGGCGCGGCGGAATTGATCGTAGAGGGAGAACTCGCTCAGGATTTCGGCACGCTCATCGGGGAACTTTCCGATATGCCGTGCAGTGGTCAGGACAAGACGGTTTTTCCGATTCGCCTTTGCAGAAGAAGGGACCGGACCTCCCAGAACGAGTCTGACCGGGACAATCGGAGCGTAGTGTCGGTACTTCATTCCGGGCGCTCTGGGACTGTCGGTCTCCGCAACAGGCATCCCGCCAACTCTTTCCCCTGTGTTCATTTCCGCCTCGTCCTCTCCATCGTTCAGAACCGCCATGATCTCCCCGATCCCTATGACGCCGGGGCGCAACACGACGGGACGATCCCCACTGAGATCAAGCACCGTCGATTCGATACCGACGCGGCAGGGACCGCCGTCGAGGACCGCGTCGATTCGTCCGTCGAGATCATCGATCACATGCCGGGCGGTCGTCGGACTGGGGCGCCCTGAAATATTGGCCGACGGAGCAACCAGTGGTCCGGTCAATTCAAGCAGAGCCAGAGCAACGGGATGGTCGGGAATTCTGACGGCAACGGTCGGCAAGCCCCCCCGGGCGATGGCGGGGATACTGTCGCGAGCCGGAAGGACCAACGTCAGCGGACCGGGCATGAACGCTTCGGCAAGGAGCAATGCCCGGTCGTCAACCACCGCCCACTCGCCGATCCGTTCCGCGTCGGCGATGTGAACGATCAGCGGGTTATCGGCAGGACGTCCCTTTGCGTTAAAGACCGCCGCAACAGCCTCCGGATCCGTTGCATCGGCCCCGAGTCCATACACGGTTTCAGTCGGGAAAGCGACCAGTTTCCCACTCTTCAGCAGAGTGGCGGCACGTTCGATCGCCCAGGGAAAATCAACACGTGCATCGAGTAGAAGGGTCTTTATGGCCCCGGAATCGGGCATACTGTCCGGAAATTTCGTTTACAGTTTGCACGGAGTCCGATCTTGGCCCCGCGCGTGAAATTCAGTAGCTTTGCGGTTCTTTGCGAAGATACACGAATAATATATCCAATACAGACGGAGGAATATCATGGCACGTCGTTGCGAACTGACCGGGACGAAGCCGGTACACGGGGGAAGCATTTCGCACGCCCACAACGTAACCAAGCGCCGCTTTCTGCCCAACCTGCAGAAGAAGCGGATCTGGCTGGAGGATGAGGGACGGTGGATCACTGTCCGCGCCACCGCCAAAGCTCTGAAAACCCTGGACAAGAAAGGGTACAAGGCAATGATGAAGGAACTGAACG